>CBEVZO010000016.1:0-14651 GCA_965554365.1 uncultured Anaerolineae bacterium | reverse complement strand
GTTCGCGATGCGTTACGGCGCGCTGCCGGTCGTGCGTGAAACCGGCGGCCTTGCAGACACAGTAGAAAATTACGACGACGCCAAAGCCGAGCATGGCACGGGCTTCATGTTCCTGTTCGAAGAACCAGACCCGTTCCGTTACACGCTGGAATGGGCCATCGACACCTACCGCAACCGCCGGGACGCGTTCGAACGGATGCAAGAGCGCGCGATGGGCGTCGAATGCAGGTGGGACCGCCCCGTGCAGCAGTACCTCGATCTGTATCGCGCGGCGTTGGAGAAGATCGGGCGGTAGCAATCGCACACACCCCCAACAGCGTAGGGGCGCTGTTCTACTGCGCCCATGCTGCGCCCATGCTGCGCCCACGCTGCGTCCATGCATATCGTGGTTATGCGGTTGCCGTAGATCGCCCGACCCACGATGGACGCGCAGAAAAAGCCCTGCGTTGGCTACAGTCCTTTTGGTGGGCTTACCAGTTCTTCACAGTCGCCGAGTTAAGCTCGGCGACGTATTCTATCTACAATACGTCTTATGTGGATTCGAATCGAGCCTTATGCTAGTTTTTATGGTTTGTTAAGCGGTCCCAACTCCCGCCCCAGGCCCAGGCGCTTCTGCGCAGCATCGGCGAGAGGGTATCCGGCGCGTGATCAAGTCCCCCTCTCCATAATTTTCGTTGAGCGCCAGCGAAACAAAATGTCTCGGATGGAGAGGGGGATTTAGGGGGTGAGGCCCAGCGCGTTTGAATTCACATAGCGCGTACAATGTAACAAACATCGCGTAACGGATTACGCCACACCACACATCGCACTTTCAGCCCCTTTAGTGGGCTTACCAGCCATAGCCGCTGTGTTTTAACCGGCGGCGAACTGCATCCCCCCCCACCCCGTTTCCTGACACCAACCTGAAATCCACCTGACACTGCGCCGACTCCCCCCATTTCCGGTATACTTATCCGCGTTACCATGCGTATACCGTAGTGACCGCGCGTGATCCCTGGCGCGGTTTCGTACGCTCCTGTCCTGGGATCATGACCAATCATTTTGAGGTACATCCTATGTCTACAACCTCATCCGGCGCGGCGATTGCCGTGCAAAATGTCACCAAACGCTATGGCGACTTCACCGCTGTCGATGACTTGACTTTCGAAGTCCAACCCGGCGAAATCTTCGCGATACTCGGCCCCAACGGCGCGGGCAAGACGACCATGCTGCGTATGGTGCTGGACATCCTGAAACCGGACGACGGCGCGATCAATGTCCTCGGTGGGCCGATCACCGACCGGACCAAAGATCGCATCGGCTATCTGCCCGAAGAACGCGGCCTCTACCGCAACGTGCAGGTGCTGGACGTGCTGGTCTATCTGGGTCAACTCAAGGGTATGTCCCGCAAAGTCGCCCAGGAACGCGCCACAGCCATGCTGCAACACGTGGAACTGGGCGACCACGCCAAGAGCAAAATCAGCGAACTGTCAAAGGGTATGCAGCAGAAGGTGCAGATCATCGCCACCATTCTGCACCAGCCCGATCTCGTGATCATCGACGAGCCGTTCTCTGGCCTGGACCCGGTCAACACACAGTTGATCAAGGACTTGCTGTACGAAATGAACCGCGAGGGCGTCACGATCATCATGTCCACGCACCAGATGCACCAGGTCGAAGAAATGGCCGACCGGATGCTGATGATCGACCAGGGCAAGCGCGTGCTGTACGGCGCGGTGTCCGAGGTGCGCCAGCGGTTCGCCAAGAACGCCGTGATCGTCGAAGGCGACGGCGATTTCGCGGCGCTGCGCGGCGTTGCCAGCGTGGAAGAACGCAACGGGCACGTCTTACTGCACCTGGGAGACGGCTGCGCGCCCGACGATGTCATGGAAGCAATGGCGGTCGGCGCGGATTACCGCGTGCGCCGCTTCGAGTTGGCCGTGCCCAGCCTCACCGAAATCTTCATCGAGGTGGCCGGGGCAAACCGCAACGGTAACGCCAGCGCCCCGAACGGAGGGTAAACGCATGTCAGGCCTACACAAAGTGTGGCTGGTGCTGCGCCGGGAGTATCTCTACAACTTCCGCCGCCCAGCATTTCTGTTCACCGCGTTCGGCGTGCCGCTGCTCTCGTTTGGCGCGATGTTCCTACTCACACAGTTCCTCGTGGACCGCGAATCCAACCTGGACAACTTCCAGCAGGTCAGCTACATTGACCGCGCCAACGTGATCGACGCCGCCGGACCAAACTACTACGACTACAGCCCCGTCAGCGATCCCGCGTGGGATGCGCCGGAAGGCGTGAACGATGCCGCCGCCTGGATCACCTATCACGACGCGCTCGAAGCGTCCGCCAATGTGCAGTTGCAGGATGGTGCGCTCGACGCGTACTTCGTGCTGGCTGACACCTACTTGCTCACGGGCGAGGTGCATCTGTATGCCGGTGAAAAAATCCCGGAGCAGTTGGTGGACAACATCGAGTGGTTCCTCAAAACGCAGATCGTCGCCAAAGCACCGGGTGATCTAACCGTGCCCCTCGCACGGCTCGAAGGCAGCAACTACACCCTGCGCGATCTGGACTCCGGCGACGAAATGAGCGACGCCGCGTTGGCCGGACGGCTGCTGCTGCCGTTCATCTTCGTGATGCTGTACTTCATGGCGACCAACACCACCGCGCAGTTCCTCATGAGCGGCGTGGTCGAGGAAAAAGAAAATCGCCTGATGGAGATTCTCGCGACCAGCCTGCGCCCGCTGGAACTGCTGTGGGGCAAGCTGCTGGGACTCGGCGCACTGGCGTTGACACAGGTCGCCATCTGGTCATCGGCGGGCATTGTGATCGCGCAGGCCAACGACGATGCACGCGCGTTCCTCACCGGGGCGGAGTTCGCACCGCTGGACCTCGCGCTGCTGTTCGCGCTGTTTATCATCAACTTCCTGCTATTCTCCGCCATTATGCTGAGCATCGGTGCGGCGGTCACAGCGGAAGCCGAAAGCCGCCAGATGGCAGGCATTTTCACCTTCGCCAGCGTGCTGCCGTTTATGTTCATGGCGCTGTTCTTCGAAAATCCCAACGGCCCACTACCGGTCGGCCTGAGCTTCTTCCCCTTAACAGCCGCCACCGCGCTGATCTTGCGCATGGGCATGGGCGCGCTTCCCGCGTGGCAACTGTGGACTAGCTTCGCGATCCAGGTTGTATCGGTGCTGTCGTGATGTGGATCGGCGCGAAGGTCTTCCGGCTGGGCATGTTGATGTACGGTAAGCCACTCACGCCACGCACGCTGATCAACGCGCTGCGCCAGGGGCAAACGACGCTCACCAGCGCCGCCGATCAAGCGCCCGCGCCCAAAAAGAAAAAGAAAGGGTGGTTAGGTCGATGACGCACTGGTTTGAGGTCTTTCGTTTCGAAATCCGGCAGCAGGTCCGCCGCAAAGCGTACCTGTTCATGACATTCGGCGTGCCGCTGATCATGATCGTAGCCTTCCTCGGCTACCAGTTCTACGATGATCAGATCGCGGGTAACGCGGAAGACGAGTTGGAAACGCCGATGAACGAAATCAATGAAGGCAACGGCGTATTCACCGGTTATGTGGACCAGACACCAGAAGGTCTGTTCCCCGATCCAGACACCTATCCGGAAGTGGCGTGCAACCCGAACCAGACCGAACAAATTGCGCTGGCCCAAACGATCCGGCTGAACAATGTCATCGGCAACGCGGTCAAGCGTATCTCGTCGCCGTATTGCAGCACGCTCATGATCCAGGAATACGACACCTTTGAGGCGGGCCGTGCGGCGCTCGAAGACGGCGAAATCGACAATTTCGTCGTGATCGAGGCGGACTATATCGACACGGGCAATGTCTCGATCTATGTGGACGCCATCAATCTCGAAGCGATGGACTCCGAAGCTGCGTTCAGCGACTTTCTGCTGCGTAGTCTGCTCTACAACGTGGACGCCGCCGACTATGCACCGCTGTATCTGCGGCTGCGCGATCCGGCAGTGATGCAGACCCACCGCCTGACCGCCACTGGCGAAACCGAAGCCGAGAACATCGATCAAAACATAGTCCTGATCTACGCCTTCGGGCTGCTGAGTATGCTCGGCATTTTCTGGGGCGGCGGCTACCTGATGCAGAGCGTCGTGCAAGAGAAGGAATCGCGCATCATCGAGATCGTGATGTCGTCCGTGCAGCCGATGGCGCTGCTCTTTGGCAAGGTGCTGGCAATGGGCTTGCTCTCGCTGCTTCAGATCGCCACCGTCGGCGCGACGATGATGGTCCTCGGTCAGCAAGTAGGTGACATCTTCGCCAGTATGAAAGGGGTGGAGTTCAGCACTACGTTGATCGTGCTGCTGCCGGTGTACTTCGTGTTGGGTTTCTTGCTCTTTGGGAGCATGATGGCGTGCGTCGGTGCGCTCAGCACGACGATCCGCGAGGCGCAGAACTTCGTGGTATTCATCACCCTGCCCGCCGCGATTCCGTTGTTCTTCCTACCGATCTTCGCGGAAGACCCGAATGGGACCATAGCCCAAGTGCTGAGCATGATCCCGATCACGTCATCCATATCGATGATCATGCGCGTAGCGATTACCGACGTGCCTGCCGGTGAAATCCTGCTGAGTCTCGCGCTGCTGATGATCGGCATCTTCGGCGTAGTGTGGATCGCGGCGCGGCTGTTCCGCGTGAACACGCTGCTCGCGGGAACCTTGCCGAAGCTGAAGGATCTCCCGAAGCTGCTGCGGGGATAATGCGGCCCCTCACCCCTAAGTCCCCTCTCCACACGCGGAGAGGGGACTTTCATGCGCGCTTTGCTCCCCCTCTCGAACGCTTGCTTGCAAGCGCCTTGGCAGGGAGAGAGGGCCGGGGGGTGAGGTAGATTTTCAATCCGCGTCTATCGGCGTTCATCTGCGTCCCATTTACAACACCACCGTCACGCACAGTAGCTACTCGTTCACTTCCGGCACGTTCGTGCAATTGCCGCCCACGCTGATCACATCGGAGCGCACCCAACTGTCGTTGTCCAGCTTGTACCACACATACCCGTCCGCGCCGGTGGTTTGTCCGACGACCATCGCGGTGCTGCCCACGTCTAACGTACCGGGACTGGCGAAATTCGTGCCCGGTCCCTCGCGCAGATTCACGTTACCCGGTGCGCGTACACCGCAGCCGCCCTCAAATGCGACCACGTCATCCACTTCCCACGCCCAGAGATCATGGCCCTCGCAACGCGCGCCTGCGCCACTGGCTTTGAGCGCGATGCCGTAGGTTCCCGCACGCTCATCGACCGCCACATCCGTCAGCACACGCCGCCCGTTGAGGTATACAGATACTTCACCGCGCAACGCCGTGAACAGGATATGCTGCGGCTCGCCAAAATCAACGACGGAGGATGAGGGAATGAAGGTGACAACTTCGCGATCCACCACGTCCAGCACAATCAGCACGCCGGAATTGGTGATCCCGACTTCGAGGAAGGAGGTCGCGCTGCCCCCTTCTGTATTGATGCGTGAGATCAACGAGCAGCTTTCGATCTCCTCCGTGTCGCTCGGCTGGAACTCCAATTCGCCCGCCATCACGATGTGCGTGAACGGCTTGTAGCGCGCCAGCGCCGTGAACCAGTTCCCTGTACCCTCAAAATACGCCATTGGCTCGCGGAAAATCTCGGTGCCCCCGGACGGAATCACGCCTAACTCTTCCAGTTCCGCCACTGCCGGACCGATACCCTCGGCATAATGCGTCAACTGCGTCACATTGGGACGTGCGGTCGGTGGCGGATCAGCTTGCGCATCGTCTTCGTCATCGCCATCGCCATCGGCGGGCCTGCGTCCACCGGAGTCTTCCTCGGTGGGAACAGGACGTGGTGTCGGCGACTCGGCGGGTGTGGGCGATGGAATTGGTGTGGGGGTAGGGGCCATAACCGTGACCGCGCCGCCCTGATCCCAAATCCACGCGTCACGGAACAGACAATAGGTTTGCCCGCTGTTGTCAAATGTGGTCATCGCCACACTAACCTTGCCCGCCTGGTGCGTCGCAGCGGTCCATTGCGCCGCGACTGTCCCATTTACCAGCGCCACCAGCGACGTGCCCGTTGCCGCGATCACCAGATCGTTCGTTGCATCTTCCGCCACATTGATCGCCGCCACATCGTGTAAATTGGTGGCTCCCGCAGCGCCACCGGCTTGTGTCAGTACGCGCAGCATCCCGTCCCGGTTGATCCCGGCCATGTAGTAATTGCCACTGTCGCGCTGACGAAACACAAACCCGCACACATCCTCTGTCGCGCCGGGACCCCATGAAATCGTGGCTCCGGCGACAAAATCGACGTACTCATCAAAGCCCAACCCGCGCCGCCAGTTGGTTAGATTATTCTGATTGGAGAGGTCCACGTTTTCGAGCACATCGGTTGCGGCAAGCATCCCATCAGCAGTAGGAATCAAACCGTTGGCGGTCATCTGCGCCACGACCGTCGCGGGGTCCATACCATCCTGCGCAGAACTACGAGGGATCGATACGCCCACGCCAGCGATCACGGTGATCAGCAGCGCCACCACCAGGGCTAAACGGAAGGTTTTCATGCGATTTTCTCCTCAAACTGATACGCACAACGGGGAGCATTGCCTTGCCCTATACGAAAAGTGATCAGCGACTCGCTTTTCACGACAATGCGCTTGTCAGTATACAGGAGTAGACTTACGCGCGATAGTTAAGGCAGCGCAGCAAGCAACGCCCCTATTCCTCTCGCGCGGCCTGCCACGCGGCGAGATACGCTTCGGTCGTGCCCATGAATTCCTGCAAAAAGCGCGCGATTGAGATGAGTGCTGCCGCCGCTTCAAACGACACGTCTTCGAGATTGGGATCGTTGTTGATCACCTGCGACCATCCGATCAGCGCGGCCAACGGCGTGCGGAACTCGTCATGCAGAATTTCCAGCATCTCGTACGGATCAAGCGAGGTGGGAAATGAGGCAGGCACGGGTTTGAGGTCGGTCTGCGTAGAGTCAGTCATAAGGCATTCCTTCCAGATCGGGCTTGAGATGAAACGCGCGATTCAGGCGGCACAGCGGGCGGAATTCACAATGCGAGGGGCAACGGCGGCCATTGGGCTGCACGATGAAACGCGCATCACGCGCCAGCACGACGTTGTCCTGCGCACTGATCATCGCACCCTCGACCGCCGGGTGATCGATGCGCACCTCGCCGCTGGTGGTGCGGTTACGGATATGCCAGAACAGCCCGCCCAGCACCACCAGATCGGGATTATCGCGCACCAGGGCATCCGCCGCCGCGAGATAGACCATCATCTGAAAATCGCGCCCGGCTTCCATATCACCGACCGGGTGCTTCGTCGTGCCGGTCTTGTAGTCGATCACGATCAGATGATCGCCCGCGCGATCCACACGGTCGATCACACCGCGCACAACCACCGGATCACCTTCCACTCCGATATCCAACAGCAGCGCGTCGCCCCGCCCAAACGCCGCTTCTTGCGAGTACGGCGCGCGGTCGAGGTCACTAATCGCGGCAGCCACCGGGTGAGAGGTCGCGCGCTGGCGCGGCTGAAGGCGCAGCGGGGTCTGCGTGCTGAAATCCAGGCTCACGAGCCATTCCAGCCGCCGGATCATGGCGCGCTGCTCAGCCGCCCAGATCGGCGACTCGCGGAAAGCGTAAGTCTCCGGCGCGGCCTCGAAGATGCGTGTCGCTTCCTCACGCAGGATCACTAACGCGCGCTCCTGATACTCCGGCGTGATCCACAACCCCTCCTCGGCATAGCGGCGGTAAGCTACTTCGAGAATCTCATGATTCAGCGAGCCAAGCTGCATCTGATCCAGCCCCTCGACTGTTTCGCGCAGTTCTTCCAGGCGTAGCAGCCGCTTGGCAAAGAAACGGAAGGGACACTCGCCGTACTCGTTGAACTGGCTCGCGCTCCACAGATGATCCGATCCCAGCGCCGCCGTGACCGCCTCACGCAGCGCCGGATCGCGCAGCAAACCGGAAAAGTGATCAAACGCTAGCGCGGGGTCTTCGCGATCCGCCTCCACCGCGCGCCCATGCAAGACGCTGTGCCATCGCGCGGAGTCTTCCGCAAGCAGCGCGTTATACACTGCTTCCACAGAGATCGTGCCAGGAGTAATGTGTTCGCCGCTCCACCACGCCGCCACCGCAATCGCCGCCTCGGTCAACGTCGCCGCATCATCCAGCGCCGGAGTCGCGCCGATGGCGCTGCGCTCG
Organism: uncultured Anaerolineae bacterium; assembly: GCA_965554365.1. Lineage (GTDB taxonomy): Bacteria > Chloroflexota > Anaerolineae > Aggregatilineales > Aggregatilineaceae > CAYRNY01. The sequence continues at coordinate 6,451 of CBEVZO010000016.1, read as the reverse complement.
ATCCGGTCGTCGGGCACATCGACCGCTACGCAAACCGCGCGCCAGTACGGAGACGCATGGACCTCGGTGCCGCGCTCATCGACGGTGAAGCGGCTGAGCGTGAGTGATGCCCGCGCCAGCCCGACCGCCTGATAAAACAGGCTCATGTCGTCGGCGCGTTCGGTGGCGGTCAGCATGTCGATGCCCTGCTTTTCCAGCGCGTGACGCTCACCCTCCTGATACAGCGCGTTGTCGGATTCCTGCGCGGGGAAGACGCCCTCCGACAGGCCGAGAATGAACACATGATCGTGTGGCAAACCGCGCGCTTCCAACACGTTCGTCGCCAGCACACGGCCCAGACGACCGTATCCACCGGGCGGGGTGACGGAGGTCTGCTCAACGGCAAGCTGCAACTCCGCGCGGAACGTGGACCAGGGCAACTGCGCTACAGGATAATCCGCACCGAGCAGATCGTAGGCCGCGCGGAGATCGGCCAGCACACGCATGAGCGCCTTGAGCGCCGTAATGTCACGCGCGACACGTCCGGCATCGCCCCCGGCACGGACACGCGCGAGAATTTGAAAGTGCGCCGAAACCGCCTCGCCCGCCGCCGACACTCCGGGGACGGTGTGTGGTGGATGTGCTGCTGCGCCCGGAGTACCAGCGGCGACCTCGGCTCTATCCGAGGATTCACCCTCCGCCGCATCGAGTGCCGCCAGCGTCGGATCGGGGCCGATCAGCGCTTCGATCCACGCGGTGAGATCGACAATCGTGCCCGCTGGGGGCGGAGTCAGTCGGTCGAACAACGCCGCGAGCGCCTCCGCCAACTGTCCGGCGACTGCTGGATCGATCACATGATGGCGTTCGCGATCCTCGTCCAGCACTGCGCCGTCCGCGTCATCGGCAGCGTGACGCAAATCGTCCAGCCAGACCGCGCGCCCGCTGACGATCTGGCGCTTGAGACTGAAGCGTTCCAGTGTCGCAAACGCGTCGGAGTCCAGGCCGGGCGGGACGCTGTACGGGCTGCGCAGCGTGTCGAGCAGATCGCGGCGCGGGAAATCCAACGCGGCGAGGTCGATCAACGCCAGCACCAGCGCCACCGCCGGATTGTAGGCCAACGGCAGCCCTTCGCGCACAGTGAGCGGTACGCCATACGCCCGCGCCGTCTCACGCAGCGGCACGCTGTAACGCGGCAGATCGCGCGTCACGACGAGGATCGACTCCGGCTCCACCCCATCGAGCAGCAAACGCTTGACCCGGCGCAGCACCGCACTCACCTCGCGGCCCGCGTCCGGCGCTTCGATCAGGGCCAGCGACGAATCGCCGGGTACAACCTCCGCCGTGTTGCTGAACAATGACGCCGCGAGATGATCCAGCACCGGCGCGCGTGCCGGAGCCGGATCACGCGGTTGCAGCGGGATCACCTGCCACAAACCCGTGCGATCCTGCACCGTAGGATCAGTCAGCGCGTGTAACGTCTGCTCAAAACGCCGGAAATGCCGCCCCGGATCGCTGGGCGCGTGCGTCAACGTGAGCAGCGTGCGGGGCAATCGCCGCGCTAACGCTGTTAGCAGGTGTTGATGCACGCGGTTGAACTGGTCGAAGCCGTCTACGACCAGCAGACCGGGCAGTTGCGCGTGATCCGCGAACGGCGTACCGTCATTCAGATGCTCTACCGCCAGCCAGCCCGCGCCATGCCGGTCCACGAGACAATGCGCCCGCAGGAAACCCTGATAGGCGGTGTAAATGCGCGCGATATCGCGGTCTTTGGGATCGCGCATCTCCGCGACTTCGGCGAATGTTTCGGGGAACACCAGGCCCTGCTTCAACTCGTGGATCAGACCCGCCAACAGCCCAATGAATCCCGGCAAATTCGCCACCGGCCCAAACAATTCCAGCTCATCCTCAGCCCGCAGATCGTCGATCACGGTGCGCAAAATCTGGTAGCGCGCGGCGTTGTCCACCGACCGCTGCGGATCGCCGAGCAGGTCCAGCACACGAGCGTACAGCGCCTCGAACGTAAAACACTCCACACCAAACACCGCAGGCTGTCCAGCGGACTCAGCGACGGTGATCAGGCGCGTCTGGAACGCGTGAATCTGCTGGCGCGAGGCGAGCAGCACCCACACCGGATCAAGATCGGTTCCGTGCTGGCGCGTGTCGAGAATGGTGTCGATCACGACTTGCGTTTTCCCGCTGCCTGCGGGTCCAGTGATCAATGTGGCGTGCGGGATGTACTGCGGGTCGCTGAGGGTCATGGATTGCGCTCCTTCTGCGTGTGGAGTGTAGTCCGGTCTGGGGCGCAGGGCAAGCGAGAGATGACCCAATCATGTACGCAGTCACGTAAAACAGAATGGGACGCGGATAAACGCAGATTAACGCGGATCAAGAACAAAATCCGTGTTCATCTGTGTGCATCCGTGTCCCATTAATCATTACAGGAACCGCATTCTGCCGCGTTCGGCCTCGCCCCCTATTCCAGCGGCGCGACCTGCGTAAAGACGACCTCGACCTGATTGCGCGTGCAGTCGTCGGCGTCAAACACCAACTCGACCGGCGCAGCATAGTAGCGCCCTCCGGCGACAAGCTGCACCCACACACGGCGATGCGTGATCCCGCTCAGTGTGACCGCCCACTGCCCCGGCTCCTGCCCTGCCGGTTCGCCCGTGAGCAAGAACTGCGGCTCGACCAGATCGCCCCACACAACCACTTGATATGCGTCCGTCGGATCACCGATCAGGCCCAGCACCACGCCCGTGATCATCTGCCCCGCGCAATCATCTTCCGCGCTGGACCATGTCAAATCCGGGGCAGCGAAGGGATACTCGCCCTGCGTTAGCGGCGGGGCCGCATCCTGAGTCTGTACCGCCACCGCGACGCCCGTTTCGGTCAGGCGCAGATCATCATGCACGGCAGTGAGCGTCGTTTCGAACTCGGCTTCGCGGTCTTCTTCGCGCCCGCTGGAAATAATGATCAGGACCACCGTGCCCGTCAACGTCAACAACAGCAGCACCGCCGCGATGGTGAAGGCGATCTTATAGGTACGGTTGGACATCAACTCGCGTTCGTGCGTATTGCGCTTATCGGTCTGAGTCACTGCGGGCATATGCTCCTGAGCTAAAGTTGCTTATGACACCGGATCAATCGGGCGCGGTCTGCGGCTCCGCGATCACCTCACGCCACGCACGCAGCACCTCCGCCACGCTCCACGCCTGAGCAATCGTCGCATGCGGCGTATGCGGTGGATCGCCGTCAAAGACTTCGCTGATCGTGCCCAGGCCGTGATCCGCCAGGTGATCGGCGAGCGGCTCCAGATAGCTTAGCGCCACCTGTGCATTGCGATAGACGCGATAATGCGCGCTCACGAAGGGACCAATCAGCCACGCCCACACCGTGCCCTGGTGATAGGCGCTGTCGCGCTGCATCGGATCGCCGCCGTAATGCCCCACGTAATCCGTCTCATCTGGCGCGAGGCTGCGCAGCCCATAGGATACCACAAGTTCCCGCGCGCAGATATCCACAACTGCGCGGGCACGCGCCTCATCCAACAGCGAAAACGGCAGCGACACCGCAAAAATCTGGTTGGGGCGCAGCGTCGGATCATCGCCGTCCACACCATCCACCACGTCGTACAAATAACCGCCGCTGTACCAAAACCGCGTGTTGAAATTGGTATGTACGCGCTCGGCAAGCTGCGTGTAATGCGCGGCATCCTGTGACTTATCCAGCAGTGTCGCGATCTCGGCGGCGATGCGCAGCGCGTTGTACCATAGCGCGTTGATCTCGACCGGCTTACCGAGGCGCGGCGTCACCACCCAGTCATCGATTTTGGCGTCCATCCACGTAAGCTGCGTGCCCGGTGCGCCCGCAAAGAGCAGCCCGTCGGAGGGGTCCACACGGATGTTGAAGCGCGTACCATCGATGTGCCACTGGATAATATCCGCCATCACGTCGTATAAATCGCGGATCGCCTCCACATCACCGCGCGTCTTGAAGCAGTGATAGATCGCCACAAAATACCACAGCGTCGCGTCCACCGTGTTGTATTCGGGCGCGCTGCCTGCGTCCGGGAAGCGATTCGGCAGCATCCCGCGATCCACATGGCGCGCAAATGTGCGTAGAATCGCCGCCGCTTCCTCGTGACGCCCCGTTGCCAGCGTCAGCCCCGGCAGCGCGATCATCGTGTCGCGTCCCCAATCGCTGAACCAGGGAAAACCCGCCAATACACTCTTGCCCGGTTCCCCGCCGATGCTGCGTGCCACAATAAACTGATCCGCTGCCAGCACCAGTTGCCGCATCGAGGGCGGGGCATCGTCCGGCACATCGGCCTGGACGATCAACGCCTGTTGACGATTCTGCTCATCGCACAGCGCATCGTGCCAGGGCGCGAGATCACCCGCCTCGGTGGTCAGCACCACCGCGAGCGTGTTGCCCAGTTGCAGTTCCGCCGTAATCGATCCCGCTACATACAAGTCTTCCTGATCATCCAGACCGCGCTTTTTCTCCTGTGAGAGATGGAACGACCACCACCATTCCGCGTCCGGCGTGATCGTGCCGCTGTTGGTCAACACGCGAAACGGCGGGTACGGCTCGCCCTCATGCTCTGCGTGTGCCAACACGGTGATCGCCTGTCCGCCAGGCCAGGACGCGGGGCTTGACTCCACATCGACATGATAGCCGCCCTTCGTCACCTCATGATGATCGCGCATGGTACACAGCGGTTTGAGGATCAATTGCACATTCGCCGTACCGCGCACATAAGTGTACGTGACGTAGGTCGTGTTGTGCCCATGCACCATCCAGATGCGCTGGACCACGCGCACGTCGCCAATGGCCCACACAAACACGGGGATGCTACCTTCCAGATAAAAGCTCTCAAGGTGGCGATAACCGTCCGGCAACACAACTCCGGCAGCCCATTCATGTGTCACCAAAGGGAAGCGCCGCCCATCGACCTCCACCCATGCGTCGAGATTGGCAACCATCAGCGTGCGGCGGGTGGGCGGTTGCAGCGCCGCGATCAACAGCCCATGATAGCGCCGTGTGCGCGCCCCGGCCAGCGACCCCATCGCGTAGCCGCCGATGCCGTTCGTCACCAACCATTCACGGCGCAGCAGGGCGTCCAGGTGTCCGGTGATTTCACGTCCGAATTTAACCATAATTGTTCTCCGGGGCAGATCAGTGCGTAGTGATTAGTGTTATAAGTTTCTAGTTTTTAGTGACTGACGTTACGCAGGAACGCATTCAAACTCATCTTCTTGTGTTTATCTCACCCCCCGGCCCCCTCTCCACGCGCGGAGAGGGGGAGTCGGCGCTCGGTTAAGTCCCCTCTCCGTGTATGGAGAGGGGATTTAGGGGTGAGGTAAGCCAACCCAAAAGGCGTTTCGGCCTCTACTCACAACTAAAAACTACGAACCAATACCCAACTATTGAGCAGCAGGTTTATCGTTGGTTATCTATGAGTCTCGTCAAAAACCAGAAATTTGCAACATCCCCTGCGCCATGCAAAACACCCGCCCGTACAACACTGTGTTGCGACGGGCGGGAATGATGACAAACAAGGGGTGCGCAGAGATGATCGTCGGCGTTAGTCACGCACCCAGTGACGAATACAACAATCGCGCTACCTACTCATCCTCAGGCGGGGTGGTGTTGACCACCGAGTTGTCGCCGCTAAACGGATTCGCAACGTAGCGGTCGGCGTCCCAGTCGTTGTGCCACTGCGCGCCATCTACCAAATAGCGGAACTGAAAATCGCCGTTGAGTTCAAGATCAAGCGTGATCTTGAATTTGCCGTTCTTGAACTTCTTCATCGGCGTGGTTGTTTCGCTCCAGTCGTTGAAATCACCGACCAGAAATACACTGTCAGCTTCAGCGGCAATCGCTTCGGGAAGGATAAACTCCACCTTGACCGTACCGCTCTTGAGAAAACGCTTATTCAACATGGCTAGTTCTCCTTGTGCAAGCGGACTTGCTTGCGTCGTATTCTACCACCTTTCAAGCGCAGCACCACCCGTTTGAGCATTACTGCACAACAGTTGGCGAATTCTAGGTATATTGCGCACAATGTCAAGGGTGATATGGTAATGTTAACGCTATTGTGAGAAAAAAACTGTTGGTCAAATAACACAATAGAACCGCATTATTCGTCACGCCACACAGCACAAACATGCCCCGTTGTGCCCAGTGCCAGATTACTACTGAAAACTAATCACTGTTCACTGGCAACTTCTAACACGATGGATAACCGCGATTCTCAAACGTCAGCGGATCGACTTCGCTGTCGTTCACGCGAATCTCGTAGTGGATGTGCGGACCGGAACTGTTGCCGGTGCTACCGCTGAAGCCAATCACCGCGCCCTGACTGACCACCTGCCCCTCGACCACCGCGAAGTCGTTGAGGTGCGCGTAATAGGTGATGAACGAGCCGCTTTCGAGAATGATCAGGTTGCCATAACCATCTGTGCGCCAG
>CBEVZO010000015.1:0-14820 GCA_965554365.1 uncultured Anaerolineae bacterium | reverse complement strand
TATATACACCAGTTGAGGGCGCTTGAGCGTCCTTCGGTTTTGTGTAGCTGCGGGCTAACTCCGCAGCGATCTGCCTGCCGCACCCTAATTCGTGAAATTATTCACACTTCTGCGCGCGGATACACAGAAACGCGGGCTGCTGCATTAACTTCGTATAGTCGTCTTTATCGGCGGCAGCAAATTCGGCAGTGGGCAGCGGCTCCACCAACTGCTCGATCACAAATCCGGCGCGCGTCAGCGGCCCGGTGATCGCGCTCAGCGGGCGGCGGTAAAACGGCATGTTGATCGTATCTCCGCCAAAACCGCGCCAGGGATACGTCACAGGCTCCACCGCGAAATAGTTTCCGCTGGGCGACATGCGCAGTTCATCCAACGGATGCCCGGTCGAGAACACGAACAGCCCGCCCGTTTTGAGTACCCGCGCGAACTCCACAAATGGCGCGTCCCAATCTTCGAGATAGTGCATCACCAGCGCGGACAACACCACATCGACCGTCCCATCCGCGAGAAAATCCAGCGGCGCGTTGAGATCATGCAGCCGCAGATCGGCGCGTCCCCCGCAACGTTCGCGCGCAAAGGCGAGCATGTTCGGCGTCCCGTCCACGCCGGTCACCGTCGCGCCATGATCGAGCAACCACTCCGCATACACACCCGTGCCGCAGCCCGCGTCCAACACATGCAGCCCGTTGACATCCGGCAGCAGGTTCAGCATGGCGGGGCGATCATAGTACGCGTTATGCGGTTTGGTATCCACCAGGGCGGCGTAGTGCGCAGCGAGTTTCTGATAGGCGTCGTGGGCGATGTGGGGATCGTCGTGGGGCGTGGAGTCAACTGACGCATCGTGCGGGGAATCAGACATCGGAATACCTCCTGGTCGGAACCGAACGCAATCATTCAGTCTGCCAGGAGGTACGGCGCGCGTCAAGGGAAAGTAATGATCGATGCACAATCAAAAAGGGCGTATGCGATACGCTCCCAAACTTCGGGCCAATACTGTTCCAAAGATTCCGAAGGTATACTTATTAGCTCATTTGGTCTATATTTTGGTGTAAAATAGTACCAGTGAAGATTATGTGAAGGTGGAGAAAATGCCTGAGAACTTGGGTAGCCATAAAATGACACTCGATGAAGCGATGGATAAGGCCATCAAGATAAACAGTCGGAGGTTTGATGCTGACCAGCAACCTGATCTATCAGGCGTGAAAATATGCGTATTGAAAGAAGGTCGATACGTCAAAAAGGTTGCAAAATATTGGAAGATCAGAAGCCGTAAGAGTGGCGCAGAGAAACATGGACAATTGGTTCTCTATACACTCCGTTGCACAAAGGCGCGTGGCTGGGAATGGGAAGATGAACACACTATTACGCTCACCGAAGAAGATGGTGATGAGGTTGCCAAGTTGTTTTCATTTCTCGCTGGGCTACCCGGAGTCGAAGGTGAAGGGGAATATATTGTCGTCAATGCACAGAATATTGATAGTGATCGATTCGGTCAGGTCTTGGCAGCAGTGGCATCAAGTGATCGAAAGATCGGTTTGATCGAACAAATACTTTCTTGGGTGAACGAAGATCCTAGAGTAACCGGAGGATTGATCCGTTTGGCCTCCGATAACCCTGAGCGCACTAAAGCGTTAGTTGCCGCGTTGAACTATGCGCGTTATTCAAGGGCTATCAGTGATTTTCAAGACTTGATTGATGAAGATCATCCCGAACGTGTTTATCAGAGATTTCTTGAGGAGAACGATTGGATGTTTGGCAGTGAGTATAGTGAACTGCTGCCAAAGCGTGAATTGGCAAGAGGGCTTGAACTCGATTTTCCTCTGCGGCGTACTGTGGATGGGTATCTTGAAATCATAGAAATCAAAAGACCGCTGAACGGAGTACTCTTATTTATTGGTAGTGAGCATCCATACCCTCGAACTGAAGTCACGCAGGCCATTTCGCAGGCAAGAAATTATCTGACCCGCCTAGATGCCAATAAGTATATGATCCAATCTGAAGATGAGTTAGTTGTCGATAAAGTGCGTGCAAAAGTAGTTATCGGTCGGAGCGGAAATGAGGCTCAAAAGTTGGCGCTTAGAAGCGAAAATGCTCACCAAGAGAGGGTCGAGATTATCACCTATGATCAATTGATTGCCATTGCCCGGCGGGTATTGGATATCATGGTTGCCAAGAATCCATATTTACAGGACATAGACCTTGACGAGCAAGCTGGGTCTGAGATAATTCCAGATACAGAAGGGGCAGAAGACCTCCCGTTTTAAATTCTAAGCGGCTCTACTACCAAGGCGGGCGCATGAGCGTATCGTCCATGCCCATCGCGCTGCGAAACTCCGCGATCAGCAGATCGCGCTCAGCGTCGGGCGTACCCGGATCACAACAACGCTAAAAACTCATCCACCGTCAGATCGGCTTGGCGAATGATCCCGCGTAGTGTGCCCATTTTTAGCGGTTTTGAATGTACGGGAACAGGTACAGACTTAGCGGGATCGTCGCGACGCATGATCACATGGCCTCCTCGCTGACGCGATTCATACCATCCCGCCTTTTTGAGCGCAGCGACAACTTCTCTGCCGCGCAAGCTAGGCAGTTTTGGCATGTGCAACCTCGCCTACTTCGACAGACTCCAACAGCACGGGATAAGCGGGTGGCACTTCTTCGCCATGTTCAATCATGTCCTCGATCATGAGTTCAATCGCTTCCGTGATCATGGCTAAGGCTTCTTCTCGTGTGTCACCCTCTGAAATGCAGCCGGGCAAAGAGGGCACGGTGACGCTGTAGCCTCCGGTTTCCTCTGGATGCAAAATAACCTGACGTGTTGGCATAGTTGCTGTCTCCACTGCTAATCATTTCTCTCTCGATCCCGTCAACCCTACCAAGGCGGGCGCATGAGCGTATCGTCCATGCCCATCGCGCTGCGAAACTCCGCGATCAGCAGATCGCGCTCATCGTCGGGCGTACCCGGATCACAACAACGCTAAAAACTCATCCACCGTCAGACCGGCTTGCCGAATGATATTGCGCAGTGTGCCTTTTGCTAGCGATTTTGAGTGGACGGGAATGGTTACACGTCCCCCGCGTTCGCTGTGCTTCATGTGCCGATGGCTTCCCATCTGTCGTTGCTCCGTCCACCCTGCCTTTTTGAGTGCTGCGATAACTTCTCTGCTACGCACGCTAGGCAGTTTTGGCATGTGCGACCTCTACAACTTCGACAGTCTCCAACAGCACGGGATAAGCGGGTGGAACTTCTTCGCCGTCTTCGATCAAGCACTCAATATGCAACTGGATTGCCTCTGCGATCATAGCTAAGGCTTCCTCTCTCGTTGCGCCTTCGCTAAAGCAACCAGGCAAGGACGGCACGGTGACGCTGTAGCCTCCGGTTTCCTCTGGATGCAAAATAACCTGACGTGTTGGCATAGTTGCTGTCTCCACTGCTAATCATTTCTCTTTCGATCCCTCGCCTACCAGGGCGGGCGCATGAGCGTATCATCCATGCCCATCGCGCTGCGGAACTCCGCGATCAACACCTCGCGCTCAGCGTCCGGCAAAAATGCCGCAAACGCCGCGTTCATCACACACTGCTTCACTTCGCCCAACGGCAGCCCCAACCCCAGATGACACAGGGCGAGTTCGTCAGTCAGGGTGATATTGCTCAACGCGGGATCATCCGTGTTGATCGTCGTGCGCGCGTTGAGATACGTCAGGTCGATCATGGGATGATTCTTCAGGCGCTTGACCACACCACTCTGCACGTTGCTCGTGGGGCACACTTCGAGCGTGATGCCGCGCTCGCGCACCAACTGCACGACTCCAGAATCCTCAATCGTGCGGACCCCGTGCCCGATGCGCTCCGCGTTCAGCACCTCAATCGCCTCGCGCACATTGTCGGGACCGTCCCACTCCCCGGCGTGGACCGTCGTGTGTAGCCCCGCTTCCTGCGCCCGCAAAAACAGCGCGCGGAACGGACGCGCGGAGTGCCCGACCTCCTGCCCGGCAAGGTCCAGCGCCACGATCTCCGGGCGGTTGAGCGCCAGCGTCGCGTCCAGCACACGGTGCGCGATATCGATGCTTTCGTGACGATTCACCGAGATGATCAGACGCACACGGATGTCGCGCTCGCGGCTTGCCTCGGTCACCGCCTCGCATACCGCTAGAATCACATCGCGATAACTGTAATTGTTCTGCCGGGCCAGCGCGTGCGGCGTGAAGCGCAGTTCCATATAACGCACACCATCTTCAGCGGCGTCTTCCACCGCTTCCCGCGCGATGCGGCGGATGATGTCCATCGAGCAATAGAATTTACGCAGCACCTTAAACTTGCTCAAAAATACCTGCACACTCGCCTCGTCCGCCTCCGTGACCTGCACATGCGGACGCAAATCTTCGACATCGTAGGCGGGCAGTTCAATGTCAAACTCACGCGCCACATCAATCAGCGTGTCCAGCCGAATCGAGCCTTCAAGATGGCGGTGCAGCTCAATTTTGGGCCACGCTGCCAGGGTGCGCCAGATGTCACTCTCGCGGTTAATGACGTTTTGCACATTGAAAGCCACGAACTAGTCCCTTTCTACCAGCGGCAGCGCGAACGTGAACGTGCTGCCCTCCCCATCCTGGCTATCGACCCAGATGCGCCCCTGGTGGGCTTCGATGATCTGCTGCACAATGAACAACCCCAGCCCTGCACCCTCAAAGCGATTGCGGAACGCCTTATCGCCCCGATAAAAACGCTCGAAGATGAACGGCAGTTTCTCCGCTGTGATGCCGATCCCTTGATCGCTGATCGCGACCAGCGCCTCACCCGTTGCCGGATCGTGCCAGGTGCGCAGCGCAATCGTCCCGCCCTCCGGCGAGAACTTCACCGCATTGCCGATCAGGTTATCAAACACGCGGCTCAACCGATGATAGTCGACTTCGACCGGCAGCGGGTGCTGTTCCAGTTCCGCCGCGAACAAGAATCTCTCGACCGGATACACCATCTGCGCGTCGATCATGGCTTGCTGACACAGTTCGGTCAGGTTCACAGACTTTAATTCTAGCATTTCTCGGTTAATCGGGCGCGCCGCCAGAATATCGTGCGTCATGCGCTCAATCGACTTGCTGCGTTTGAGGATCAGCCCCAGGATTTCCTTCTGCGTCGGCGTGACCGGCCCTAGCATTTCGTCGTGCATCATGTCCGTATAGCCATAAACGATTTGCAGCGGCCCGCGCAGGTCATGGCTGACCTGGAACACCAACTCGCGGCGCAGATCGTCCTGTGCTTGCAAGGTCTCGTTCGCCTCGGCTAGCTGTGCGGCACGTTCGCGCGCATCCGCCAACAACCGCAGATTCTCCATCGCCGCCGCGATCTGCCCGCCCGCGATGACCAGCACACGCTCGTGGTGATCGGTGAACACCTCCGGGATATCCGCGTCGATGTTCAACGCCCCAATCGTGCGGCGCTGCACCGTCAACGGAACCGACATCAGCGCGCGAATCTCCGGATCGATGAAACGGAAACCCGGATCAAGTTGTGTGTCGGGCACATAGATCGCTTCGCCACTCTGCACGACCGCCCCCACCACGTATTCGCCCAACGCAAAGGTGTGACCGGCGATGTATTGGCCCTCGTCCAACCCGGCCCCGGCGCGCAGCGAGACTGTTTCGCCGCCGGGGTCCAGCAACGCCACACTCGCCGAGCGACAACCCAACGCATCGCGCACCGTTTCGACCACCGTGCGCAAAATCTCGTCCAGCGACTCGATCTCGTTAACTTGCCGCGCCAACTCGTGCAGCGCCGTGACTTCACGCAAGCGCCGCGTGACCGTGATCGTATGGCGTGCCGTTTCAAGCGCGCTCCCGGTTTGCAAGCACAGCATCTCCGCGATCCGACGCTCGGCTTTTGGAAACGCGTGCGGCTGATCGTATAGCAGCACCAACGTCGCGATCTGCTGGTCGCCGCGCCGCACCGGGTGCAGCAGTACCGCCTGCACCGACCAATCCGTATCGAACGCCCCTGGCAGCGCCTCGTCTGCGCTGAGGTCTGGCATAAAAACGGGCGTCTGCGACTCACGTACCTGCAGCATTAAATCAACCGGTTTGGGAATCTCCCCCGGCTCAAACATCACCGGACGGCCTACATCAGCGCTGGCACGCCGCCACACCATTGACGGCCAGGGCGCTTCAATACAACACGTGCATAGCCATGCCTCGGCAGGAGCCAGCAAGTCGAGCGCCGCCTGTGTAATCAACTCGCCCACCGCCTCTGGCGACTGCGTGACAGCCAGGTCCAGACCCAACTGGTGCAGCACATGCAACGCCTGAAGCTGGCTGCGCGTCTGATCGTACAACCGCGCGTTGCGCACCGCCGTCGCCACCGCCCCCGCGATCACTTCCAGCATCGCGATATCGTCCGACGTATACGCATACGTCTCGTAGCTCTGCACCGAGATCAGGCCCACGATCTCGTCTTGCGTGATCAGCGGCATCATCAACAAACTGCGGGGCATAGGACCATCCTGAATCCCCTGCTCCATACGCGGATCGTGCGCCGTATCCAGCATAATGACGCTCTCGCCCGTGCGCAACACCATCCCGCTCAGTCCCTCCTGCGCGGACTGGATCGTATCGGGACGGCGCTCGCCCTGGTCATAAAATCCCGCTGCACGGATCGTGTCTGTCTCATCGTCATACAATCCGATGAAGAATCCAGCGGTGTCCATCAACTCGCTGACCCGGCAATACACCACTTCCAGCACTTCGGCCAGATCGACGCGGCTGATCGCCTGACTCACCTCAGTGAGCGCCTGCAACCGCCGCGCACGACGCTGTTCGCTTTCAAACTGCCGCACATTATGCACTGCCGACGCCACCTGGATCGCCAGCGCATAGGCCAGCCCGGCGTCTTCTTGGTCGAACATGTTCGGGTCGGGGCTGTCAAGCGACATTTCGCCCAGGTATTCGCCGCGATGGAACAACGGCGCACCCAGCCAACTGCGAATCGGGCGCACGCCTGGTTTGGTGATCCAGTTGGGATCAGTTTCCGAGTCAAACACAATCAGCGGCTTGCCAGTTTCGCGCATGATGCGGCTGGTGTGGAATTCCGGCAAATAGTCCGGCGGCAAGACGCGGCCTGTTTCGATGCGCCCGTCGTTCCAGCGCCGGACCTGCACAGTGGTGTCCGGTTCCAGCATGAACACCGTGCTGGTCCCGCAGGGAATCAGGCGGTGGATTTCGCGCAGCACCGTATCGACCAGTTCGTCCAGGTCCAACGTGCGCGACATGGCCGTACCCAGCGCATACAACGTTTCCAGGCGGTCGCGCAGCGCGTCCAACACATGATGCACCAGCAGGAATTCATCCTCGCGATCCGGCAGCCGCCACAACGACACGCGTACCGGCACGTCGCGCCCATTCTTGGCGCGAATAATCGCGTGGACTTCGTAGGACTTGAGCTGCGAGTTTTGGCGGAACATGCGGAACTGCGCCGCCACATGCTCGGCGTTTTGCGGAGCCAAAAAATCTATCACGGGCTGCCCGATCATCTCGTCGAGGTCGTAGCCGTAGAAGGCAGCGGTCGCGGGTGAGGCCCAGCGAATCTCCGCCAGATCACTGATCAGCAAAATCGCTTCTGGCGCGTCCGGCCACGACGCCTGACGTACATACGATTGGGGGACAGGTGTATTGCTCATGGCGCCTTCTCCCGGCTTGAATTCGCCGCCACACGGCGATCAGGAACAGGCGATTCGCCTTCGCTGGCATAGATCAGCCAGCCCCAATAGCGCCACGCGATCACCAGCGCCAACGTAATCCCTGCGGCCAACGGGAGATCGTGGGCTAAAGCTCCCAGAGAATTACCGCCCAGGCCGGCGCGTTGGTCCTCAGTCATCCCAATAGCGAGCAGTCGCACCAGGGTCGGGAATACCATCAGGCCCACCGAGAAGTAAAACAGCCGGAAAAGCGGCGGGCGTCGCGTGACATTCCCAAACCGGCGGCTGATCTGCGCCAACAACCATAAACTAACCATCAACGCCAGTGGCGCGGCGGCACTCAAGAGGATGGCAAAATTTATAAGCATTGTTTTCCACTCTACGCTGCACGGTATGTACGCACCCAAACGCACCCCCGCAGCCCCTAACCCCGCGTCATCAAATGATACATATGCAAACACATCGCCGCCAGCAGTACGCCCCCGACCAGCAACATCACGTTGCCTAGCACATCGCCCACCACGCGATCACTGACCGTCTGCGCCACCGCCGCCACCGTAAACACCAGCCCTGGCAGCACAAAGAGCTGATAATATGTGCGTTCCTTTGAAAGCTGCTCGTACTTCCGCGCGATCAAGGCGATCAAGCACAATAACGTGATCAACCCAAACCATGTATAAATGGTCAAAAACTGGTGGATACTGGGGCTATCCATAGACTGTGTGGTCCTTACGAGTCGTTAGTGATTAGTTTTTAGTTATCAGTTCACAGTTTGTAGTGTGGTGCTGTGTCGCAGCCCGCACTCCGTCCCTGGCCCCCCGCCCGCGAAGAACACTAGAAGCTAACCACTACACCGCTTTTGCCTACTGTTTGCAATTAACAAACAACACTGGTTTTTGCCTTTAAACTGCTCACTGTAAACTGTCTACTGAAAACTGCTTTACCTTTACAAACTTCACGCGATCCCCATGCGCTGCGGAGGCGGACTCTCGCCACTGATCATGCGCGGTCCGCCCCACATATCATATGCTCATTTGACGGGTGACGGGCTATGTCACTCGCAGTGTGTTAACCTGTGTGTGTCCGCCTTATCTCCCGCGCCCACTGGAAAGAAACGCCGCCGCGAATGCCTCGGTGTTGGTCATGGTGGGCGTACCACTCATGATACCCTGCGTACCTTCGAAGCGCGAATGCACCTCTACGCCGTGTTCCGTAATCGCGTATTGGCGAATGTCCTTGTCGTGAGCGCTGCCGCGCAGTTTAAGCACCAGCAGCGCCTTTTCCACCCGCCCCTGAATCTCAACATAGCGCAGCATGGTATACGAATCCATCACAAAGGCGAGGTCTTCTTCGCTGTCCGGCGTCTCACCGAGCAGCGCCGCATTTTCGCGCGTCAGCATAGCGGTGAGGCCCAGACGTTTGAGCGCGTTCACGAAGGTATACGTTCCCCGCCGCAGTGCCACCGGATCGCCGGACATATACTCAAAGTGGCTCAGGCTGTCCACCAACACGCGGCACGCGCCGGTCTGCTCAACCAGCACTTCCAAGCGCCCGTTGAGGCGCACAATATCGGCGGCGCTCACCTCCGGCGAGGACATGATCACGCGCAGCGCCCCGGATGCCTCGTGTGCTTTGAAGTCCCACCCAAAGTTAGCCGCGTCACGATAATATTGTTCGGGGAACTGTTCAAACGCGAGAATGATCCCCGGCTCGCCGTAATCCACAATGCCAGAGTGGATAAACTGCATCCCGATGGTGCTTTTGCCGGTCCCAGGCGCACCTTCGATGAGATTCGCCGAGCGGGGCAAAAAGCCACCGCTAATCATGTTGTCCAGCCCTACAATACCGGTTGGAACCCGTTGCACGTTCATGCGCGTCCTCATTCCTCTCAGCGCAGATTGCGAATGACGTGGTAGATCGCCTTCACGGGGAACTGACGATCTTCACAGCGCGCCAGAAAATCCGCCACCAGCGACCGCAGTTCGCGGTCTTCGGTATAGGTAAAGACACGCATATCCGGCAGGGCTTCCGTTTCCAACACACCGTCTTCGGCAAGCTGGATTAGCTCCGGCTCCACGATTCGCACATCACGCCCGGTGTAGCGCGCGATGTTTTCAGCGGTGTCGTTTGTATGCGGGTTCTCGTTGAAAAAGCGCACGAGGTCCCACTTAATGAACGTATTGATCTGGCCGCGGATGAGTTCCAGCAACCGGGGATCCATATCGTTCATCAGGCTGGCCGCATAATCTTCTGATTCGTGCATCGCGTTTTCGCTTCCCCTATTTGCTGTGGTTATGAGCGCCTATGCCTAGCATAGCACGCCACACGTAATCGTGCTGATGTTCCAGCACGCACACTTACCGCCGCCGACGACGTGTGGACGTGCGCTGCTTGACCTGATCCTGTGAGACAGTGCGGCGTGCATCCCGAATCAGCGGATAGCAGCACTTCTTGAACTTCTTGCCAGGAAACCGCTGGCAGGGACACTCATCATTCGGCCCCACGCCATCATATTCACTGATGTGCAGCGGCAGCCCTGGAATCTCGTCCACGCCCACCGGACGCCCTTTACCGCGCCGGGTTTCGGGCTTCGCGCCTTTGCCCGCTTTAGCCGCCGCCGCTTCAGCCGCCGCCGTCCCAAGCTGCGGCATCGAGCCGCGCCCGGTCTGCACGTCCGACAGGCTGCGCTGCAAATTAAACGCAGGCACACGACGGCGTTGCTGCTGGTGTTCGGGCGGCGCGACACGGAAGATGTCCTGCACTAGCTTCGACCTGATCTCGTCCTGCAACGCCTGCCACATTTCAAAGCTCTGACGCTGATATTCGACCAACGGGTCGCGCCCGCCAAAGCCTACCAACCCGATGCCCTCACGCAGCACGTCGAGATCGGTCAGATGGCGCTGCCAGAGTTCATCCACCGCGTTGAGCATCACAATGCGTTCCGCCTGGAGCATCCACTCCTCGGTGTAACGCTCGATACGCGCCCCGTAGACTTCCAACGCGCCCGCCACCAGCAGCGTCTCAATCGCGTCGGGATCGACTTCCTCACGCAAGCGGGCAGGCGTGACGGTTTCCGGGACCGGGTACACGGTCAGGGCCGCGCGATGCAGCTCGTCCATGTCCCAGTCTTCAGCATGCTCCGTGAGATGGTCTTCGCACACCGGCTGAAGACCCGCCGTGATCATCAGGTGAATCTGCTCGCGCAGTTCGCCCGGTTCCGCGTTCAGGATACGGCGGCGTTGATCGTAGATCGTTTTGCGCTGCTGGTTGACCACGTCGTCGTATTCCAGCACGCGCTTGCGGATATCGAAGTTGTGCGCTTCCACACGAATCTGCGCCTGTTGGATCGACTTCGAGATCATGCCGTGTTCAATCGGCATTTCTTCGGGAATATCGACCATCTTCATCAGATTCTTCACGCGGTCGCCGCCGAAACGCCGCATCAGATCATCTTCCAACGAGAGGTAGAAGCGGCTCTCGCCGGGATCACCCTGGCGGCCCGACCGCCCGCGCAACTGGTTGTCGATACGGCGCGCTTCGTGGCGTTCCGTGCCCAACACGTACAGACCGCCTTCCGCCAGCACCTTAGAACGATGCTGTGCGGTGTCGAGTTTGGCCTCCGAATGGACCTCCTGCCACTGTTCCTCGGTGGCCTCGGTGACATCCACTCCGTAGCGGCGACGCAGGATTTCGCGTGCCAGCCCGTCGGGGTTGCCGCCGAGCAGAATATCGACACCACGCCCGGCCATGTTCGTCGCAATCGTCACCGCGCCGGGTCGCCCCGCCTGCGCGATGATCACGGCTTCGCGTTCGTGCTGCTTGGCGTTGAGAATCTCGTGTGCGATCTTGGCTTTTGTAAGCTGCTTGGCGAGCCGTTCGCTCGTCTCAATCGCCGCCGTACCCACCAGTATCGGCTGTCCGCGATCCTGGCGCTCTTTGATGTCGGCGACCACCGCGTTCCACTTCGCTTTTTCTGTCATAAACACGAGGTCTTGCCGGTCATCACGGATGGTAGGCACGTTGGTAGGGATGACGGTCACTTCGAGTTCGTAGATTTCCTCGAACTCGCTGGCCTCCGTCGCCGCCGTACCGGTCATGCCTGCGAGCTTTTCATACATACGGAAATAGTTCTGGAACGTGACCGTCGCCAGTGTGAGGTTTTCGCGCCGCACCTCGACGCCCTCTTTCGCCTCAATCGCCTGGTGCAGCCCCTCGCTAAACCGCCGCCCGTGCATCATGCGCCCGGTGAACTCATCCACGATGATCACCTGGCCGTTGACCACGACGTACTCTTTGTCCTTGTGATACACCACGCGCGCCCGCAATGCGTTGTCGAGATACGGCAGCATATCGGAGTTTTCGGGGCCGAACAGGTTGTCGCCTTCCATCTCACCGGCACGATCGAGCAGCCGCTCCATCTTCTCAACGCCCTGCTCTGTCAGGTAGACACCCCGGCGTTGGAGGTCTTCGACGTAATCGCCGTCGGGTTCCTCGATGTCAATACTGTCCAGGCTGCTGGGAACCAGATTCGTCACGAGTTTTGCGAACACGGCGTAGTAATCGGACGGTTGATCCGCCACGCCGCTGATGATCAACGGGGTACGCGCTTCATCGATCAGGATGTTGTCCACCTCATCGACGATGGCGAAATGGTGGCCGCGCTGCTGGACCATCTGCGGCAGCGAGCGCACCATGTTGTCGCGCAGATAGTCAAAGCCGAACTCGTTGTTTGTGCCGTAGGTGATGTCGGCGGCGTAGGCTTCGCGGCGCGAGATCGGCTCCAGGTTCTGGAACCGCGCGTCGTCGCTGCTGGCTTCCAGGTTGTAGCGGAACGAGTGCATATCTTCGTTGCCGCCCCGGTTCTGGATCACCGCCGTCGTCAGACCGAGTAAAACATAAACCGGTCCCATCTGCTGCAAGCCGAATTTAGAGAGGTAGTCGTTGGGCGTCACAAGATGCGCGCCGCGACCACTTAAGGCGTTGACGTACAGCGGCAGCGTCGCGCCCAGCGTTTTACCCTCGCCGGTCTTCATTTCCGCGATCTTGCCCTGGTGCAGCACGATCCCGCCGATGAGCTGCACGTCATAGAGGCGCTGCCCAATCGCGCGCACCGCCGCTTCGCGCACTACCGCGAACGCTTCGGGCACAATATCGTCGAGCGCTTCGCCGTCCGCCACCCGCTGTTTGAACTCGGTGGTTTTGGCGCGCAACTGCTCGTCGCTGAGTTTTTGCATCTCTGGTTCGAGATCGTTGATCACTTCCACGACCTCACGGTGACGGTTGAGTTCGCGCTCGTTGGCGTCACCGAACACCGTTTTTACAATTGTTCTTAGCATCATTCCTCACAATAGCGCACGCTGAGGCCGGTCCGCCTCAGCCACCGCCGCGTTGACCTGTCCCTGGAAAATACGAGAATATAGCCGAAATTATAACATATTCGCGCGTGGAGAGGATAGCGCGGGCGGGCGGTTGGTAAGCGGAGAGGATGTTAGAGGTTAGTTAGAAGCGGGACACGCGAGAATGTGGAACGATGTGCGGTGGCGCAGATCGCCCGGCCCACATGGACCGGGCTACATACGAGTCGGACCGTAAAACGGCCCTTTCAGACAGGAAGCGCTACGGACAACGTATCGACAGAGATGCAATCCAGCCCTATCCGACCAGCACGCCGCCGTGATAGCGTAGATCATACACCGCGCGCTCGTTCATGCGGATCATTTCCACGCCGAAAAAGCGCGTCAGATCGCCGGTCGTCGTGTCGGTGTAGACATATGGCGGGCGGGCAAAATGCGACGGGCCGCGATACGGACGCTCTGCCTCAACTGCGCGCATGGCCTCCCGCAAGAAGCCGCCGACTGCATCCGCGTCCACATCCGACACGGTCACGCCGCCACCGTAGTTCATCACCCACACGGGCTTGCCCTGATGATAGACCACTTCCTCGCCCACGAAAAACAGCGCTCCGTAGTAAATATCGCGGTACAGCAGATCGCCCTCACGGAACTCCAACTGCACCGACCCCGGCAACGCAGGCGCGACTTTCGCCTCCTCGCCGCCCTGATTCGCATACGTGGCACGCTTGGCCCGCAGCAAGAAGTCCACAAACGCCGCATGAGTAACCGGCAAATCAGCCATCACGCTTGCCCCTTTGCCTCGCCGCCCTGCTCCTGATCGGCAGTCGGCTCATTCAGCCAATATTCGAGTTGGATGTTGTCGGGATCGCGAAACGCGACGTACCACCACTTGCCGTGAAACAACTCGACGCCCTGTGTCTCCACGCCCGCCGCGATCAGCTTGGTCGCGAGTTCCTCCAGGAATGCCTTGCTCGGCGCGCTAAACGCCAGATGATCCAGCCCGACGCGAAACTCGCTGAAACGGTCATCCGCTGGCGTTTGGTCATGGGTAATCAGCCAGACGGATGCGCCGCCCTCGACCAGAAAATACGCAAGATTGCCATATTCGGGCGGAATCTCCTTGATCTCGAAACCGAGTACCTCGCCGTAAAACTGCTTGGCGCGGTCCAGGTCCGTGACGGTTAAAATGACGTGATTGAGTGCATGTACCACCATTCGCACAACCTCCTGGGATGGGGAAAACGATAGTCTTTATGATAGAACATTCGTTCGTTGCGCGCAACATTTCGCCAGCAGCAGCTACATGATAAACTGCGCGATATACGTCAGATAGCCCTGGCGACCACCCTTCCTGGTCCAGATTCCCACAGACTTACGGATACGCTTCAAACATGCGACTATTTCTTCGGGCGTCTTAGCATCTGGACCCGCCAGCATTGCGGCAGCTTCGTCGGCGCTGTCTGTGGCATCGTCTGCGACAGCGTCGTCGGGCACGTCGTCGGGACGTTCCAACTCGGTGTTCCCCAGCCGCCAATCACACATCCCCTTCACCGCGTTGAACACGTCCTGTTCGATCTCGCGCAAACGCAATTTAGGGGCCGCGCGTCCCGTCACCTGCGACTGGTAGACGCGCACCAATGCGCCCAACGCCTTCTCCACGTTGTAATCCGACAACTCCGGCTGCGCGCGATACACCTGCATAATCGCAAATTCGATGATTTGCAGCACATCCATATACTGTTCGTCAAAATTCTCCGCCATCCTTCATCTCCTTTACTGCA
>CBEVZO010000014.1:0-14853 GCA_965554365.1 uncultured Anaerolineae bacterium | reverse complement strand
ATAGGGTACGGTATCCGAGGTTTGCAAATCGCGTCCGAACTTACGCTCCATCGATGTTTCGCTCATGTAGGTGATGTGCGCCACCATACGCGCGACGGCTAATCCCCCGCTGGGTGCAGGACCACCGTAGTAGTTGCCGCCGTTCCAGCACGGATCGGCGTAGATGGCTTGTCGCCCGGTTTCATTGAAGGCGATCTGCTGCGTTGAGGTGCGCGGCGTGCTGGCGAGAAACAGCACATGCTGCACCCGCGTGGGGTAGTCCACCGCCCATTGGAGCGCCTGCATCCCGCCCATGCTGCCCCCGGCAGCCGCGAACAGGCACTCAATGCCGAGGTGATCGAGCAAATGTTGCTGTGCCCGGACCATATCCTCCACCGTGATCATCGGGAAACGCAGCGCATATGGTTGTCCGTCCGGCGCGGATGAAGCGGGACCGGTGCTGCCCTGGCAGCCGCCAATCACGTTGGAGCAGATGACGAAGTAGCGGTTGGTGTCGAACAACTTGCCGGGACCGACTGCATCATCCCACCATCCTGGTTTTTCCTGCGGATCGTTGGTGTGATACCCGGCGACATGCGCATCCCCGGAAAGCGCGTGGCAGATCAGGATCGCGTTGGTGCGATCTGCGTTCAGCGTGCCATACGTTTCATACGCCAGGGTGAACTCAGGCAGCGTGGTCCCACTGCGCAGGCGCAGTGGGGTGTTGAAGTGCGCGTAGTGGCGCTGCACAATGCCAACTGAGCCAGCGCGCGCCGGGCGGGTACGGAGTTGTACCCGCCGCGTGTCGTTGCGCGGAGCCTGTATTTGTAACATCGGAGACTCCTTTCGCGCTTATTTTCCGCTGGTAGTAGTGGTGGCGGCGTGGTGCAACACGCCCTGCGCTACGGTAAGCGCCTGGTCGAGGTCCCACAGGATATCCTGGACGTCCTCGATCCCAATCGCCAGCCGGATGTAGTCGTCGGTGACGCCGCCGGCTGCCTGCTCCTCGGCGCTGAGTTGTTGGTGTGTGGTCGAGGCAGGGTGGATCGCCAGCGAACGGGCATCGCCCACATTCGCCAGATGCGAAAATAGCTTGAGACTGTCAATAAACACGCGCCCTGCGGTTTTGCCCCCCTTGATGCCAAAACCGAGTACCGCGCCCTGGCCCTTCGGCAGATATTGCTGGCCGCGCTCGTAGCTTTCGTGATCTTCCAGGCCGGGATAGTTCACCCACGCTACCGCCGGATGCGCTTGCAGGAACTCTGCGGCGGCTTGCGTGTTCTCGACATGGCGCTGCATCCGCAGCGGCAGAGTCTCCAAGCCGATGATGTTCAGGAAGCTGTTAAATGGCGCTTGACAGCCACCGAAATCACGCAGGCCAACAATGCGCGCTCGCCCGATGAACGCGGCTTCTTCCAGCACATCCACTAACACCGCGCCATGATAGGCCGGTTCCGGCTCGACCAGTCCGGGATGCCGTCCACTCGCGCGCCAGTCGAACGCGCCGCTGTCCACGATCACGCCGCCGATGCTCAGCCCGTGCCCGCCGATCCACTTGGTCGTGGAATGCACCACGATGTCAACGCCGTGTTCAAACGGATTACATAGGTAGGGCGTGGCGAAGGTATTGTCGCAGATCACGGGGATGCCGTGCGCGTGTGCGACTGCCGTGATGCCCGCGAAGTCGGGTACTTGCAGCTTGGGGTTGCCGATGGTTTCCAGGTAAATGATTTTGGTGCGCTCGTTGATCAACGCTTCATACGCCGCCGGATCGTTGTCATCCACAAAGCGCACGGTGATGCCCAGTCGTTTGAGGCTCTGTGAGAGCAGCGTATACGTGCCGCCGTAGAGCGCGCTGGACGCGACGATTTCGTCGCCTGCTTCGCACAGCGTGAGGATCGCCAGCGTTTCTGCCGCCTGTCCCGATGCGGTTGCCAGCGCCCCAATCCCACCTTCGAGCGCGGCAATGCGTCCCTCAAACGCGCCATTGGTGGGGTTCATGATGCGCGTGTAGATGTTGCCGGGTTCCTCTAGTGCGAACAGGGCCGCCGCGTGATCGGTGTCGCGGAAAACATACGACGAGGTTTGGTACAGCGGGACCGCGCGTGCGCCGGTGGTGGGGTCGGGGTCGTATCCGGCGTGCAGTGCGAGTGTGTTGAATTGGAACTTGTGACCGAGCTTGCCATTGTTAGTCATGCGAGTAAATCTCGTACGCTTGGGTTGATGGAAGTTTGCTGGTTCTAACGGATTTTGTTGCAGCAAGAAAACGAGTCAAAATTGACCCAGGTTATCATCCCAAAATCGTCAATATCGATGGTTAGGAAGCAAACCTCAAGTCTGTTACCAGTTTTTATCGCTTGTTTATCAACTTAATGGGGTTGATATCACAAAAATCGGCTCCAAAACCTGTTCAATCCAACCCGTTCTTTATGTGCCACAAAATCCGTTAGGATGAGGAAGTTTGTTATGCGTAGCATTCACACCCTCCTCTGCCAAGAATCAAAAAATCCTTCTCGGGCGAGAAGGATTTGCATGATCACATGTTCACACATTCCCTCTCATCTTCCAGAAAAAACTTCTGCCGGAATTGGCACCTTTCCGCGTCGTTTGCACGCACGCGTTGGTTGCCGAGGCTTCAAAGGGCCGGTCCCTCCACCTCTCTGGATAAGCGGGTGTTGCTGCTATTCACTTGGTAACTGTGCCGAGGTTAGCATAGGTGCGGGCAATTTGTCAACAGTTTTTGAGAAATTCACTGGAACTATTTGGTGATTTGGTCCATTGCCCCCGCCATGCGCGTATGTTAGCATGAGCATTCATGTAGTGATTTTGTACAAAGCAGCGAAGGACGGTGCAGCATGGCAGATCGAGCGATTAATGTGGCGATTCTGGGCGCGACAGGGGCCGTTGGACAGCGGTTTATTCAACTGCTAGAAGGACATCCCTGGTTTCGGGTGACAGAACTCGTCGCCAGCGAGCGCAGCGCCGGGCGAACGTATGGCGAGGCTGCGAACTGGGTGCTGTCGGGCAATCCTCCGGCAAGCATTGCCGCGCAGACTGTGCTGCCACTGGGCGCAGACCTGCAATCGCCGCTGGTGTTTTCCGCGCTGCCGAAAAGCGTGGCAAAAGAGATCGAGTGGCAGTTGGCGGAACAAGGGCATGTCGTATGCACCAATGCGGGCGCTTTTCGGATGCACGCGCAAGTGCCGATTCTGCTGCCGGAGGTCAACGCGCCGCACGTCGATCTCGTTGCTGTGCAGCGCGAGAAATTCGGGAGGAGCGGGGGCATCGTCACGAACTCCAATTGCACGGCTGCGCCGATTGTGATGGCACTCGGCCCGCTGCGCCCCTTTGGGATCACTGCGATCCAGGTAGTGAGTATGCAGGCGATTAGCGGCGCGGGATATCCCGGCGTGCCGTCGCTGGACATCATGGACAATGTGATTCCCTTGATTGGCGGCGAGGAACCGAAAGTCGAAATGGAGCCGCGCAAGATGTGGGGCACGTTGGCGGGCGATCATATCGAACCGTTGGATTGCGTCATGAGCGCCACCTGTACGCGTGTGCCGGTGTTGGATGCGCATACGGTCGTGTTGTCGGTGCGGGTTGCTCAGGATGTGAGCGAAGCAGACATTATCAACGCCTGGACGGAATTTGCCGGGCCGGAGCCTGTGCCCGGTTTGCCGAACGCACCAGCACAGCCTGTGATTTATCGCACCGAGCCAGATCGTCCTCAGCCACGCCGGGATCGCGAGGCCGGGAATGGTATGGCGACGGTGGTCGGGCGGCTGCGCCCTGATCCAGTGCTGGACGGATGGAAATTTGTGGCGATGGCCCACAACACGGTACGCGGCGCGGCGGGGTGTTCGATCCTCAACGCGGAGTTGTTGGTCGAGCGTGGCTACGTGGTGTAGTAGCGCGTCATTCTGGCTGTTGGAGTACCTGCGCGCCCTCGTGCGAGACCTGCGTGTGCAGGATCAGGTTGTCGATGCCGCTGTTGTCATACACCGCACCGAGTGCGGGTGCGACGGTTTGCGCGGTGGCAGCGGAATCGCATACCGCGCATAGTGTAGGTCCTGCACCGCTGATGACCAACGCCATCGCTCCGGCGTGTTTGGCGGCGGCGCGCGCGTCAGTGAGCAGCGGAATCAGCGAGGCGCGTGCTGGTTCGATGATGCGATCACTTTCCATCGCGGCGGCGAAAGCTTCCAGGTCGCCGCGATGCAGGGCATCGACGAGGCGCGCAATCGATCCGCTTTGTGCCACGAATTCGCGCAGCGGCACATGCGAGGGCAAGACCGCGCGGGCTTTGGCGGTGGGCACGGCGACATCCGGCGTCACCAGCGCGAAATGCAGATTGTCTGGCACGGGCAGATGGCAAATCTGGTCGAACTCAATACCTGTGATCAGCGTGATGCCACCGAGCAGACTCGGACCCACATTATCGACGTGGTAGCCGCTGACCGACGCTTCACCGTCCAGGCACGCGGGGAGCAAATCCGCGCGGGTGAGCGGTTCGCCAAACAGGGCGTTCACGGCGACTGCGGCGGCGACTGCACTGGCCGCGCTGCTGCCGAGGCCGCTGGCTAGCGGCAGGTCCTTGACCAGTGTCAGGCGCACGCCCTGCGTCGCACCGATTTGCTTGAGGACACTATTAGCCGCGACCGACGCTGAATTCCGCGCTGGATCACGCGGGAGGCGTCCGTTATCGCCTTCAATCGCAATAATCTCTACACCGGGTGTGTCACTCCGTTCTACACAGACGGTATCGCCCGGTTTTTTAAATGCCAACCCCATGATGTCGAACGCAACGCCGACATTGCCCATACTGGCGGGCGCAAAAGCTTCGGCTCTGGCATCTGGCATGATTGGTGTTATCCTTGTTCCGTTTCGTTACGCTATTGCGTGCTGAGAGGTCATTATGTCGAGCTTACTCAAATGTATGGACTGCGGTCGAGAATACCCCATAAACACCGTGCTGTACACCTGCGAAGACTGCGGCGGGCTGCTGGACGTGCAGCACGATCTGGACCAGGCGCGCACTACCGTCACGCGCGAGTTATTCGATCAACGCCTGGGTTCGTTGGACGCACCTTATACCAGTGGCGTATGGCGTTATCGGGAGCTAGTGTACCCCGGTGTGGCGGATGACGTAATTGTCAGTCGTAACGAAGGCAACACGAATTTGTATCCTGTGCCGCGCCTCGCGGAATGGGCGGGAGTGCGCTCACTGCACTTGAAGCACGAGGGCGAGAATCCTACCGGCTCGTTCAAGGATCGTGGCATGACGACGGGCGTCACGCAGGCGCGCGTGGTGGGCATGACGCGCGTGGCGTGTGCGTCAACGGGCAATACCTCCGCATCGTTGGCATCGTATGCGGCGCACGCAGGGATCGACGGCATCGTATTTTTCGAAAACAAGGAGATCGCGCTGGGCAAGCTCTCACAGGCGATTGCTTACGGCGCGACGTGCGTGCAGGTGAACGCGGACTTTGACCGTAACATGGCGCTGGTGCGCGAAGTTGCCGACGACCTCGGCATCTATGTCCTCAACTCGGTGAATCCCTTCCGCTTGGAAGGGCAAAAATCAATCATGATCGAGTTGTTACAACAGTTGCGTTGGCAGGTTCCCGACTGGATCGTGTGTCCCGGTGGCAACCTGGGTAATAGTTCGGCTTTTGGCAAGGGACTCTACGAACTACACCAAATCGGGCTAATTGATCGCTTGCCGCGTTTGGCGATCATCCAGGCGGAAGGCGCGAATCCCCTTTACCGTGCGTTCAAGACCGGTTTTGAGCAGTATGAGCCGGTGCAAGCGCATACCATCGCCACCGCGATCAAGATCGGCAACCCGGTCAGTTATGCAAAAGCGGCGCGTACCGTGCGCTGGACGGACGGCGTGGTGGAGCAGGTCAGCGATCAGGCGATCATGGACGCCAAAGCGCTGATCGATGCGCAGGGCATCGGTTGCGAACCGGCGTCGGCGTGTTCGTTGGCAGGGACGCGTAAACTGGTGGAGCAGGGCGTGATCCAACCGGGCGAGACAGTGGTCGGCATCCTGACTGGACACTTGCTCAAAGACCCCGACGCGACGATTGGCTATCACAGCGACACGCTGGATCAGTTGCAGGCAGCTTATCCGAACCGGATGTACCCGGTCGAGCCGTCGGTGGAGGAGATCAAGCAGGTGCTGCTCAGCGCGCATGAGACATCCACGCCGTAACCGGCTATTTCAGCCGCACAATATCGCTTTCCGCAAAGATGTGGGCGACCTCTAGCGCGAGTGCCTGTTCCGCGTAAAGTTCCGGCGGCACACTGATATCCGCGAGATAGAGTTCGCCCACTTGTTGTTCAACGCCTGAGGCGCGCAAACCCGCTTTGGGCAGCGCGAGGGTCATGGTGGCGGTGGCCTTGATCGCTGGCTCGAACACCGTGCCTGTGGTGGTATCTACACCAGACGGTGCATCAAGCGCAAGAATCGGCGCGGGCTGCGCGTTGGCCCAGCGGATTATGTCGGCGGCGGTGCCACGCGGCGCACCCTTGAGGCTGTAGCCGATAATGCCGTCGATGATCAGGTCCGGCGCGGGAACATCCGGCAGAGCGTGTGCTGGGGCAACCGGCACGGCCATGCGGCGCAAGATGTCCAGTTGATGCGCGGGAATCGGTGTGAAATTTGCACCTGGGCGGGTAATAACCACTTGCACCCGCGCCCCGTAGTTATGCAGCCGCCGCGCACAGACCAGCGCCCCGCCCCCGTTACCCCCGGTTCCTGCCAATACCACAATTGTTTTGCCACGTGGATCGCCGTCCAGGAAGCGTCCGCGCGCCAGATGCGCCAGGTTACGCCCTGCGTTTTCCATCATCTGGATCAGCGCGATCTTGTAATTCTCGATCATCGCGCGATCCACTTCGATCATTTGCGCGGTGGTGAGATGGGGCACATCGCCAGTATAGGTCGGGAACATGGGTGCTGCTCTTTCACGGCCATTCGGTTTAGGCTTGCGTATACAGTTCGCCTGCCTGCTCCAGGCGCGCGACGCTGTCGCTCAGGCCACCGGGACGGTTGCGTTTCGTCCACACTGCACGATATTCCGCGATGATCATCGCGATATCTTCTGCCATTTCCCGTGCGGTGATGGGGCTATCCTCAAGCTGGAATAACAGCCGTTTAGCTCCGTGCCGCAACATGCGCGCCGCGAGACTAAACTCGCGTTTAAGCAGGTCGGCTTTGCGCGATCCGATTTGTGTGGACTCCAGCGGTTCCATCACGCGGTCAATAGCGGCGAGCGTAGTTTCCAGTGTGGCGCGCAGCGCATCGTCGTCGTTGATCAGTGCCCGCATCGCTTCCGGTGCGTGTTCCAGGCGTGGATTCTGGCGCATCTCGGCCAGCGTCGTGAAGTACGCGACGAATAACAGGCTGCTGTTGGGGAGCAGAATTCCTGGCTCTTGATAGACATTGCCCAACTCATACGCGAGGCGACCCATCACCTCGGCCTCGTCTTTGAACAAGAACGTGTCCAGCACAACGGGCAGATCGATATCCCTGTTGGGAGCGTAAGCCCAACTGACCGCCGAGCCATACGCAAACCCCAGGTAACTCACCGGCAGCGGTTGCCAGTGCCCATCGTCGCCCCAATCGGTGTTTAATACGCCGGTCGCGCCGTATTGCAGCCCGCTCTCGACCGCGTTGCGAATATTGCCGAGGCAGTTATCCGTGCGGCCCGCGATGGTGCGCCAGCTTGACGTGCCAGGGCACACGTAAAACGGGATGCCTGAGTCCGCGAACAATTTGCTTTTACCAGGGAAGTCGTGATCGGCCTCATAGCCCCATTCCAGCGCGATAGCGTCTCGCGGGAGTTCCGGGACCAGATCGGGATACTGGTTGATGATGTCGCCCCAGAACTGCATGGTGTAGCCGCGCGCTTGCACACGTTTGTAGATCGCAAGCAGGAAGTCGAGATACACGCGTCCTTTGCCCTGCTGCGCGACCAATGCCTTGCTCTTGCCTAGTCCGAGATCGAACGTCTCATCGCAGCCCACATTGAACATGCGGCTGGTGAAGTTGGGCAGCAGTTCGTCGTATAGTTCGTCGATCAGTGCTAACGCCTCTGGCGCAGCAGGCGAGAGGCTGAAGGGCGGATACATTGATCCCCAGGGCGACTCGAATTCGTGTTCCACCTCGGCTAGCGGCAGATATTGCGCGTGCTTGAACCAGCGGTGCATGTGTCCGAAGCTGTTCTGATTGGGCACGAGTTCGATAAATACTTCGCGGCAGTACGCGTCCAGTTTAAGCACCTGTTCCGCTGTCATGGGGGAGGCTTGTTCCCAGACTTCGCGGTGCTGATGATAGGCGAAGGTGTGTTCGGTATACAGTTGGAACTGGTTGATTTTCCATTCTGCAAGGCGATCCACCAGCCGGTATAGCGTTTCCATCGTGGGGACTTTGTCGCGACTGATGTCGAGCATCACGCCGCGTACTGGGAAGTCGGGCCAGTCCACAATCGTAAGGTGCGGCAACACTCTGCCTTGCGTTTGCAGCAGTTGTTCGAGCGTCATCACGCCATAAAACAGGCCCTGCGCATCCCGCCCGACGATGTGTATGCCTTCCGCGCCAATGTCCAGGCGATAGCCCTGCGGATGTGCGATCGCGGTGTCAAATCCCAGCGTGAGCGTGGCGGGGATATTGCCCCCGGCAATCGGCCACTGTGTACCGAGGACGTTGTAGAGCGCGGCCCAGATACGGCGCGCGGTTGAGAACATTGTGGCCGGGTTCGGAATATTGAGCGCGATGCGTCCGGTTTCGGGCAGCGTGTATGTGCCGCTATGCCGTGTGATCTGCTGCGGCAGGGGTAACAAGGTGAGTTGTTGGGTTATCATTTCCTCTTCCAAAATCTGTAAAAAGAAACGCCAGTATAATTCTGATTATGACACAAAATGCGGATGGTGGAATAGTGGGGGCTGATACTCATGCGCGACTCAAAACCAAACAGGCCCTACTCGTGATGAGTATGGCCTGGTGATGGGTGTCGCAGCGTGCCGTGTTTATTCTGCTTCTTCTTCCGCGTAAGGATAGCACTCCACCAGTTTCCAGTACATGGTGTTGGTCTTCGGACGCTTGATTTCGAAATCTTCCCATGCTTCTGGGATTTCCAAGCTATCCATATCATCGTCAGGAATGGTCACGTAGAGGTACATCACCGCGCCATCATACGGATTATCGTCTACGCCCAGGCAGGCCGTTATTTCGGTGTCTGGAGCAACTTTGTATTCCGCAACATCTTCCTCCTCTACTCCCTGTAAGGCAGCGTAGACAGGCGGCAGGATCACGTCAACATCTTCTTTGAGAGTGTCAACGGGCGGCAGCGTACTCCAGAGACCGGGCAGTTGTTCGAGTACGCCAATTGAGGCCTGGAACGTTTCAGTGCTTTCAGGATAGGTTGCGGCTAACCATTTTTCGGTCTGATCTAACTCAATGAGATAATACGTGAAGTCGGTGCTTCGTGTATCGCCCCCGGCGGTTCCGAACAGGTCCGTTTCAGCTTCGAGCAGGACGCCGACGACCAACCCTAAGATCAAACCAGCAACGGAAATGATGATTTCGCGTGGTGTGAGTTTCATTGGAAGTTTCCTTTCGCTTTTGATGGCGTATGAACAGCACCGTGATGCGTGTGATGCAATATGTGTGACGTTAGCTCTGTGTATTATGTCGCTGCGACGGCGCAAAAAAGGTCGCAGCATGTCTATGTTTTACGAAATTAGCGACTTACAGACAACGTTAGCGGTTTTTGCGATAGAGTATCGCCAGCACCGAAAGGCTGATCACCAGAACGCCAATCACGATCCCGCCGATTAGCGATCCAAACGTAGCTGTACCCGAATACGTGTCACCGTCACTCCCATATTGGGCGGCGATGAAGATGGCCGCAGCGAAAACTATCGCGAGGCTAGCGGCTGCGGCAGTGACCCACTGCGCACGAGGGCTGCGCCACCATTGCACTGGCTGCGGGTGCTGCAAATCCCATTCCATACTAAGCCGCGTGCGTAGCCGCGTACGGAACGCATCGGAGGGCGGATCGGTAGGTGTGATTGTATTGTGCAGTTGACGTACTACGGCAGCGAAGTCACCAGTGGCTGGGTTTGCAACAGCGTCAGCGCCCCGCAGCACTTGATCAGTAAAGGCGGCCAGTTCATTGTCAAGAGGGGCTTGGTCGTGCATATCAGCTTTCACCTATTCTGTCTCGTAGCGACTGAATGGCTCGGCGATAGAGCGATTTGGCGGCTTCGAGTGTCTGATCGCGTTCTTCAGCGATTTCAGCGAATGTTAATCCATCAGCAAACCGCATGAGAATGATCTCTCGATAATGGTCCGGCAATGCTTGCAGCGCTTGCTGGATCAAAGCTCCCTCATCACCGCGTTCGTGTTCAAAGGCGGGTGTCGAGAGCATAAACTCGGCGGTATCCAGGCTCACCGCATGTTCTTCTTCATGGCGACGGCGGTGACGATAGAAATCAGCAATGTGCCGGCTGACAATGGTATATAGCCAGGTGTTGAACCGCGAACGCGATTCAAACCGTTTAATCGATCGCAGCACGGCAATGAAGATTTCCTGGGTCACATCTTCCGCGTGTTGTGGCGGAATCCTGCTTCTGACTCGATTGTAAACCTTGTCCAGATACCGGTCGTACAGCGTGAGGAAAGCTTCACGATCCCCTTGCCGTGCCCGTTCTGCTAGATATTCGTCGGTGGCCCCAGGAACCATGTTGGTGTCCTTTGGTGATTATGTCGTAAAAAATGAATAAAAAGCGCCGCGCAGCTAGCGAAGTTGGTGAACATACTATACATTGACATACGTGGCTGAGCTACTATTTATGGAGCCATGTTGATATTTCAGGGTTAGAACGGATTATACTGGCGGCATCTCCTAGGCTGGCTTATACTGCGAGTGGGTGCTTTGTGCAAAGAGTGCTATGATACAGGGCGAATGACTTGCGTTTGAAGGAAATCCGGTCACAATATGGGGAGGCATGGTTGCTACATGTGGCCTGCAAGTGACTTTGGTCCCCGGCGGGCAGCATGGTAAGCATTGGAGGCTCTATGTATAAGATCATTTCTGTTCATTCGTTCCGAGGCGGAACTGGTAAATCGAACACATCGGCCAATGTGGCAACCGTTTTGGCGATGGAAGGACGTCGCGTCGGGGTAGTCGATACGGATATCCAGTCGCCAGGGATTCATGTGTTATTTGGGTTTGATGTGGCGTCGGCGCAGCATTCGCTCAACGATTATTTGTGGGGTAAATGCGATATTGGTGAGACCGCCTATGATCTCACGCCTACAATGGAAGCGCCTGTCTCTGGTAAAGTGTATTTGATCCCCTCCAGCATTAAAGCCGGTGAGATTGCACGGGTGGTGCGCGAAGGGTATGATGTGGGGTTGCTGAACGACGGATTCCACGATCTGATCGAACAACTCGATTTAGATGTGTTGGTCATTGATACTCATCCTGGCCTCAACGAAGAAACCTTGCTTTCGATTGCCATCTCGGACTCGCTGGCGGTCGTGATGCGCCCAGATTCACAAGATTTCCAGGGCACTGGGGTGACGGTAGAAGTCGCGCGTAAGCTGGATGTACCGCATATGGTGCTAGTGGTGAACAAAGTCCCGCCGATCTTCTCTGAAGACGAGGTGCGGGAGCGTGTAGAGCAAACCTACAATTGCCGGGTCGCAGCGGTTATGCCGCACTCGGATGAAATGATGACACTGGCGAGTGAAGGAATTTTCGTGCTGCGTTATCCTGATCATTCCATTACGCAGAAATTTAAGGTGCTGACTGCGGCACTGATGGAAGAAGATTAAGTGGCTGGTCGGTCCAGAAACGTTAAGCAGGAGTTCATGTGTTAAGTGATGAACTCCTGCCGGGTTGATGCGTGTAGTATGACCGTGCAGCTTAGAAGCCTGCGAGAGCGTCATCCACCGCTGCGTAAGTGTCGAAGAAGTTGTCGAATCCGATGATCTTAAACACGCGCTCAACTTTCGGGCTGAGCGCCACCAGCCGCAGATCACCTTCCTGGGCACGGCTTTGTGTCAGCACGTCGGCCAATGTGCGCAGCCCTGAGCTGTTGATATAGGTGACGCCTGCCATATCCAGCACGATCTTGTACTGTCCGTCGGCCAATGTATGTTGGAGTTCCTCGTCAAGTTGACTGGCTCCCGCGCTATCGACGCGACCTTCCAGCACACAGATCATGATCCCATTGTCGATTCGTGAGATGATGTGCATGAGATTGCTCCCTGATCTTCAATTGTTGTGACCAAAGCGACACACAACAGGGCT
Source organism: uncultured Anaerolineae bacterium (assembly GCA_965554365.1). Taxonomy (GTDB): domain Bacteria; phylum Chloroflexota; class Anaerolineae; order Aggregatilineales; family Aggregatilineaceae; genus CAYRNY01. The sequence goes on along the minus strand of CBEVZO010000014.1, from coordinate 2,542 downwards.
TTATTGGCCCTGTTGTGCTGTGGTGTATGTTAGTTGGTGTTAGTCGCGGCCTGCAACCAACCGGGCGTCAATGTGTTCGTGCGACATCAACTGTCCATCGCGCACTTCCTCGACACGCGGAATCTGCCCCGCGAGATCGCGATCATGGGTGACCATCACAATTGTTTTGCCCTGGGCCACCAGGTCTTCGAACATGGCAAACACCAGACCCGCAGAGATCACGTCCAGGTTACCGGTAGGCTCGTCACCAACAATCAGCGGCGGATCGTTGGCGAGCGCGCGCGCAATCGCGGCACGTTGCTGCTGACCGCCCGAAATTTGGCTCGGATATTTGTGCGCGACATCCGGCAGATCAACCATGTCCAGCAGTTCCATCGCGCGTTCTTTGCGTTTGCCCTTGTATGTGCCGGTGTAGTTCATCGGCATCATCACGTTTTCGATCACGGTCAGCGTGGGCAATAGCTGGAGGAATTGGAAGACAACGCCCACATAACGCCCGCGCCACTTGGCGACCCGGTTCTCGCCCAGATTGTTCAGGCGCTGTCCGGCGACATTGATTTCGCCTGCGGTGGGCCGGTCGATGCCGGTGATCATGTTGATCAGTGTGCTTTTGCCGCTGCCCGAAGGCCCGACAATGGCGACAAATTCACCTTCTTTGATTTTCAGGTCTACACCCTTCAATACTTTGAGGGGGCCTGCTTTGGTCTTGTAGACTTTTTCGACCTTTTGCAGTGAAATCAACGATCCTGTGTTTCCGTTTCCAGTGGTCATGTGGTTTCTCTCCAACGCTTACTGGTAGCGTAAAATATCCGAGACGGTGCGGCGTGCTGCCGCGATGGACGGCCAAAGACTGGCGATAGTAGCGATCACGATCATGCCGCCCAAGCCCAGGCCCAGCACCCACAGCGGGTAGCTGAAATCGATAAACTCGCCAAATTCGAGCGCGTCTAACAGGGCTACTGCCAGAAGATAGCTTAGTGGAATCGCCACGAGCCACGCAATGATTCCGATCAAAATACCCTCAACCAGAAACTGCGAGATAATCGTTGACGATCCTGCGCCAATGGAGCGCATTACTCCGATTTCTTTTTGTCGTTCGAAGACGGCCATTGACAGTGTGGTCAACAATCCGATGGCCCCAACAGCGGCCATCACCGCAGAGGCGATTTGGAAGATCATCTGGAACGTCAGGAAGGCCTCTGCGTCGTCTTCCTGTTGCTGGACCTGATTATCGTATTGGGCCGTGATGCCCATCGCCAGGATGCGTTCGGAGAGGTCGTCAATATAAACGGCCACACCTCTGCCCGCAAGGTCTTGATCTTCCAATGAGACAAAGAACACAGTGGGTAAAGGCGTATCATCTGTGAAATCGTCAGGTGTGTCGTTGTCATTGGTAACGAAACCCGCGAGTTGAGCCAGGTCCTGCCATTTCATCCCTACAAACGCAAATGGGTAGGAATGTACGCCAATGACCTCATATTCTGCGGTGCGCCCGCCAGCAGAGACCACGATCACGTCGCCTGCTTTTTTGTTGACCTGATCGGCGGCGCTTTGGCTAAGTACGACACCTTCTCGTGTGGGATCTTCGTCCCAGCCTGTGCCGTCGGTGAATGTCATCTCGAACGTGGTGGTAGCAGGATCAAAGCCGAAAGCAGGCAGTTCGGTGGAACTGCTGCCCCCAGTACCCACGTCGATAGCGGTATTACTGAAGTCAAGAATCTCCACGGAGAAACCGACGCCCGGATAGACATCACTGACGCCGTCAACGGTTAGCAGCCCATCCCGTATCTGCTCAAAATCCTGAGCTTCGGTGGGTACAATCGCAATTTCGTAGTTGAAGGTATCGTAGAGTTTGTCGATCTCGTTTGTTACGACGGTGAACATTGCGAATACGCCCATGAAGGCCGCTGTGGCGAGCGTCAGTGTAATGACGGTGAGTGCCAGACGCCCCTTCTTTTGGGCGACATTGCTCAATGCCTGACGGATATTCACCGGCAAGGGCAAGCGCTTGATCATACGGGCTACCGGACCTCTACCCCATTCAGTTGAGATACCCAGGTCTGTCATGGCGTCCATAATCGTCACGCGCGTGCCGTTAAAAACCGGGATCAGCGAGGCGATGATCGGAACTAGCAAGCCCATCACTGCACCGACGATTACACCGAGTGTCGAGACTCTGAAGTCTTCGATCAACGTGGCGGCCATTGGTGCAAGGCTTTGGGCCATTGCAGAACCCGCAATAACGCCTAAGATCACACCGGGGATGGTACCGATAATCCCGTAGATCAACGCAATCCCGGCGTAGATGAAGAAGTTATCCCAACGGGTTGCCCCAATCGACTTCAAGACACCAATCTGCCGTTTTTGTTCGACCACAATGGTATTGATCACGTTCGTGACCAGGAAGCCTGATACAACCAGGGCTATGATTGCCAGCATATCTAGAATACCGGTGATCTCTTTCACCTCACCCAGGAGGAAGTAATTGTCGGGATCATCCAGCCACACCCCTCGCGGGATGTAATTCGTTTCCCTGGCGATG
>CBEVZO010000013.1:0-14862 GCA_965554365.1 uncultured Anaerolineae bacterium | reverse complement strand
AGGCGCTCAATGCACGGCAGGTGCGCCCCGGCTCAAACCCGACGAATCCCGAACTGGCTCCGCTGTGGCCGGCCACGCATCTGTGGCGCATCGCGACGGACGGATCTGGCGACGGCGATGTGTTGGATGACGTGTGGGGTGTGGTCGCGCGCCCGGTGCGGTAGACTTCACCCCCCTCAATCCCCCCTCTCCATCCGAGACAGTTGATCTCACTGTCGTTCGATACAACTTATGGAGAGGGGGGAAGCTCCAACATTCGCACGCCCGACTCTCCTTTTCCCCTCGCTAGCTTTGCTGGGGAGGGGAGAAGAGGCTGGGGGATGAGGGGTGGGGCCTGTTATCCCGCCGACCTAAAACCGGAACAGCGTCTTGATCGGCACGCCCGTTTTCGAGTTCTCAAACCCCGCGCTGATGTCTCGAATCGCGTACTCGTCGGTGATGAACTCGCGGTGGGTGATTTTGCCCGCCTTGATCCACTCGACCAACGGCTCCTGCGCAGCGTGTTCACGGAAGCGTGTCGGCCACTGGTGAAGGAACAGATTGAAGTTGTACGGGCCGCGCCCATGCTGCACCTGCACCGTTGATTGATCGATCACGCCATACACGCAGACCGATCCGCCCAGCTTAACCAGCGTTACGCCCGCGTTGATGATCGACTCTTTGCCGACCGCATCAATCACCGCGTCAAAGGGCTGCGCGTGCTGCTCACGAAGCTGCGGAAGCTCGTCCAACGCATACGCTGCCGTCGCGCCCATTGCGAGAGCTTTCTCGCGCTTAGCGGCCAGCGGCTCGACCACATGAATCTCGCCCAGACCGAGCAGTCTGCCAAACTTCACAAAACTGAGACCCACCGGCCCCGCGCCAAACACCACGATATCGACGCCCGCGCGCAGATTGAAGTCATCGAAGGCGCTGTAGACTTCGCGCCACGTACACAGCATCACCGCATCTTCCACCGGAATGTCCTGCGTCACAACGCACATGATCTCATGCACCTCGACCCACCCCTGAGCTGCCGTCGCGACGCCATCCTCCACCAGCGCCTGATGGTCGCCCGCGAGAATATACTCCGAAAAGCCGCCCCACCCGCTGACATAGCCGGGATCGGTGGATTTCAGCAGCAGGCCGCCCACAACACGATCTCCCACCGCAAAATGGCGCACCTTATCGCCCACCGCATCGACGATCCCGACCGTTTCATGACCAAGCAGCATCGGGAACTTGTCATAGCCGGGAAAATGTCCCTCGATCAGCTTGCGATCCGTTGAGTTGCACAGACACGCCACTTCCGTCTTGATGCGCGCCTCGTAGGGGCCGGGCGTGGGCGCGGGAATCTCGACCACTTCCAGCGTGTTTGGAGTTGTTACGGCTACTGCAAACATTAGCTCCTCCGTCATAAATGTATATCGCGTGTCGCCGGTTGTGCGACGCCTCATCAAGCGCCGCGCTCATTGTACACGGTGTTAGCCGTGAACACGAAGCACACCCGGCTGCCAGACGAGGGCGCTTGAGCGTCCTTTGATTTTGTGTAGCTGAGGGTTTCAGCCCTCAGCGATTCACGCAACCGCAAGCAATGCAAATAAAAAAGGGCGTATGCGGCTATCCTGCGGATAGCTTAACGCCCCTACGAAATTCCGGTGGATTATCGTGTATCACACCTACACCGGCTGCGGCACGGCGATACTCTCGTCCTCGGCGGGGGCTTCCTCCGTGTCCGTTTCTGCTGCTTCTTCGTGCCCATAGTCCTCGATGTTCATCAACGCCGGGCTGAACAGACCGCCTACCGCCATCACCAACATCAGCACACCCGCAATAGTGTACAACACCTGAATGCCCGCGAAGTCCGTGAACGGCCCCGCAATCGCCAACCCGACCGGCGATGAGAGCGAGATCAGGCTGCCAAACAGTGTAAACACACGCCCTTGCATGTCCGGCGCGATGGTCTTCTGCAACAGCGCCATGATCGGCCCATCCGTGAGTGATACCGCTGCGCCACCCACAAACAGCGACGCGACCGCAACCGCATACAGGTGCGACGGTAGCAGACCGAGCGCCAGCATCGATACGCCGATCAGCCCTACGCCCAACATCATCGTAAGAATGTTGCGCTTGAAGCCGCCCCACACGCCCAGCAGTACGCCGCCCACGATCACGCCCACACCAAACAGCCCTTGACCGGTCGCCAACGCCCCGGCGGACCCGTTGAAGTGCTGCGTCACGAGAATCGGCAGCAGCGCGAACGCCGGAGTCAGCGCCACTTTCACGACCAGCGCCATCACCGTCAACACCATCAGCCCGCGCCAGTTGAGCAGATACACCAGCCCCTCGCGCATTTCGGACCACATCGACGACTTCGCTGCGGGTTCTTGTGCGTCAGCATCCGCGCCGTTAGGCTTACGTTCCGGTTGCGGGATTGCGATGAAGAACAGGGGGGCCACCGCAAACGCCGCCGTCGCTACGTCTATCAGCATAATCTGGTGAACGTCCACCACCGCCAGCAGCAGCGCGCCTAACGCCGGACCCACGATGCTGAGCAACCCCATCATCGCCTGGTTGATCCCGGAAACGCGCGCCAGATGTTCGTCCGGGACCATGAGCGTGGTCGAGGACTGCATCGCGGGCCAGTGAAACATGCCGCCCAGGGAACGAATAAACATCACCGTGTAGATATGCCAGATTTGTACAGTGTCCGCCCAGAACAAATAGACCAGCACCAACGACGCCAGCGCAATCACGCTGTCCGCCACGATCATGATCGTGCGGCGGTTCCAGCGATCCACGAACACACCCGCAAACGGGCCTAGCACAATACTCGGCATCATCGAGAACAACGACGCAATCGCCAACACCGTCGCGGAGCCGGTTTCATCGGTGATCCACCAAATCAACGCAAACATGGCGATACTGCTGCCGATCAAGGAGAGCGCCTGCCCGCCCCAGATCGTGAAAAAGGGCGTCTTCCAATGTCCGTCACGCCAGAGCGGTTGCGTCGTAGCGGGTTGAGTTGCCATAATATCCCTACCTCGTTTGAACTCGTTATGCTTGCAAAGCCAATCTCTATTAATCTCTATAACCGTTATACGCAAAATTAAAGCATAGGTTTCACAATATTCAAGATCAGGTTTAATTTCCTGTGGCTAACAATGCCGCTATGCAGTGACCGGCACGCCGCCGCACGATCAGCGGCTATGGGCACCACACAGAGTATGAATCGCGCTTGTAATACGTTCGCGAACGGTTTTAATGCATGCAGCTTTGTTGATTGTTAGCATTATATTTATGAACAAGTTGACGCGCGCGCCCAATAATGGTTAAATAGAAGCAGACCATGTTTATGGTTGTGCGGTATCCTGAGGGACGCCCCAACGTGCCGGTTCCCCCCAACCGCACCACGTATGCTTCTCCTCCAGAGTTGCTGACCGCCCTCAGGATGCCTTTTTCTTGTACGCGCCCCCCTGTCTTTCTACACAAACGCCGCCTTGACCGGCTCCACGCGCCGCCGCCCGCGCTCATTTTCCGTCATGCGCCCCGCGAGTACCTGCGTATCGTGCTGGAAGATCAGCAGCGCGCCCGTGTCCACCGCCCACTGCTGCCACTTGCGCTTCGATTCGAGCGTCAGCAACGGCTGCGTGTCATACGCCGTCATCCACGCCAACCGCTCGAAATGCACCGCATAACTCGCCAAATCCGACAGGAACAGCGCCTTGTCGTCGCCATCCTCGAACAGAATTGACTGATGCCAATCCGTGTGGCCCGGCGTGACCACGCCCGTGATCCCCGGCACGATCTCTGTGTCGCCGTCCAGCAGCCGGAGTTGGCCGGACTGTTCCAGCGGGGTGTAGTTTACGGGGTAGTATGTGGCGCGTGTGCGCTCGTTGGGTTGCATGGCGTCTTCATATTCGCCGCGCTGTACCACGTACTCCGCATTCGGGAACGCCGCGCTGATGCCACCCTCTGCCGTAAACTCCGTGTTCCCCGCGCAGTGATCGCCGTGCAGGTGCGTGTTGATCACGAGGTCGATATCGGCGGGCGTGAGGTCCAGCCGCGCGAGGCCCTCGGTCAGTGTGCCGTGCGGATGTTCCAGGCCCCAGTTTTCGCGCATTTTGTCGTCCAGCTTGTCGCCCAGGCCGGTGTCGATCAGGATGATTTTGCCGCCCGCACGCACCAGCAGCGACGTAAGCACCATCGGGACGCGGTGCAAGTCGTCGGGTTGCAAAAAGCGACTCCACAATGCGCGGGGCACGAGTCCCCAGGGGCCGCCGGAATCGACCCACACCACGCCGGTGTCGATCATGTGGATTTCGATGCTGCCAATTGTGAACATAGCTGTGGTTGCTCCTTTGAAAGAAAAGCTGTGTACCGCAGAGGCCGACTAAAGTCGGTGCGCTGAGCACGCAGAGAAAAACAAGGTAAGAACAAGAGAAAAAACCTCATTTTTATCTCTTTATGATGCTGCTGGCGGCATGGGGAACTCCTGAGAGAATGGGACGCGGATAAACGCGGATTTAGAGCGAAACATTACGGGCAAATGCGCGCCGAAGCTCCTAATTGTTGGCGCTTGGCGAAATTAGACCATATGTGCGACACTGGCGCATAGTTGACCGCTGAGTACCCAGAGGCTAATCACCATGTGCGGACGCTTCACACTCACCGAACTGGCACCAGATGTCATCACCGAGCTATTCAACCTCGGCGGCGATGTGCCGTCCCTGTCGCCGCGCTATAATATCGCGCCTTCGCAGCCTGTGGCAACTGTGATCCGTAATGCCGACAGCGGCGAGAACCGCCTCGCGATCATGCGCTGGGGACTGATCCCCTCGTGGGCCAAAGATCACAAGGTCGGCAACCGCCTGATCAACACACGCAGCGAAACAGTCCACGAAAAGCCGAGTTTCCGCGCGGCGTTCAAGCGGCGGCGCTGTCTCGTGTTGGCGGATGGATTCTACGAGTGGCAAAAAGTGGGCAATCACAAACAACCCGTCTACATCACGCTCAAGCAAAACGAACCGTTCGCCTTTGCGGGGCTGTGGGAACTCTGGACGGACGGCGCGACGGGCGATGAGCATATCACCTGCACCATCATCACCACGCGCCCGAATAACTTCATGCAGCCGATTCACCGCCGGATGCCCGTGATCCTGCCGCGCGAGCATTACGATCATTGGCTGCGACCGGATCAGGAGCCGGAAGTGCTGCGCGCGCTGATGGAGCCGTATCCCGACGAGGCAATGGTCGCGTGGCCCGTGTCACGACGCGTCAACAGCCCCGCCAACGACGATCCCGCGCTGATCGAGGAGGCGGTGTGACGCAGCAAGACTCCACACGCGACGCTGAATCTCTGCCGCGCTGGGTCTGGATCAGCACGCTGACCGGCGTCGTGGCGGTGATCACCGTGATCGCTGTCGTGGCGCTGTGGATCGCCAGCGGTGCGACGGATCAACCTGTCGCGGAGACGGTGGTGTGGTCGGATACGACGTTCGAGTGGACCAACCAGGCAGAAATCACACTCGGCGCGGAGACAGGGGCGTGGTGGCCTGCGCCGGAGTCGCTCCCGGCGGGCGACTTCACGCTGACCGTGCGCGCAACATTCGCGGAGGGCGCTGATCCGCTGGCGGCGTGGGGCGTGTGGATCGCGGCGGAGGATAGATCGCGAGTGCTGTATGCGATCAGTGCAGGCGGCTATTGGACGATCCGCACCTGTCCCGTTGATGCGTCACTCGCGCAGATCGAGCAATGTCCCGCGCTGGCCCCGGCGTGGCGCTGGAGTCCGTTCCCCCGTATTGAATCACCGGGCACACCGAACACGCTCACACTGCACCGCGAACCGGACGGCGCGCTCCGGTTGCGCGTGAATCACGAATCGCTTGGCGCACCGGAATTCACGCTCACGGGAATGTGGGGCGTCTGGGCGCGCGGCGGATCGGGGGCGGCGATCCTGCGGTGGGAACGGGCGGAATTACGCGCTGCAACGGTTGATTGAGAGAGAAAACCCGCGTGAGAGCAAAAAAGAGCGTATTGCCATACGCCCCGAATGCGCTATGCGAGAGCGCTTGGGCGACGTTCTCTCCCCCTCTCGAACGCTTGCTTGCAAGCGCCTTGACCGGGAGAGGGGGCCGGGGGGTGAGGTGGGTTTTCTCTACTCCTCGCCGTCACTGGTGCTAATCAACGCCCGCAGCAGCGCCAATCCTTGCGCGACGGTCAGCACCAACAACGCGGCCCACACCGTCTGCTGACCACGTACGGCCTGCTCCAACGCGGGCGAGTGCGGCGTGATGATCTCCACCACTTCGCCTTCACGCGCGGCAAACAGATCGCGGCCCTCGGCCTGCATACGCGCCGCTTCGCCGGGCGTCAATTCTTCGGGGCGATACACGGCAGACGTGACCTGATGATACGGCGTGCCATCCTCGCGAATGCCCGTCTCAAGCTGCGCCGGACGCGCGTTCAGCACGTCAAACACGTAAATCTCGCGCACCAGCACCAGCACCATAATCGCCAGCGGCAGCGCCAGCAGCAACCCCATGAACCCGAACAGCGCCGCCCCGATAATCTGCGCGATGAGGATGCTCGCAGCGGGCAGCGATATCTGGCGACTCATGATGCGCGGCATGATCACGTTGCTCTGAATCTGCTGCGTGACCAGATACGCCAAAATCGTGAAGGGGACCAGCACCGGGTCTTCCGCCAACGCGACGATCACCGCTGGAATTACAGCAATGATCGAGCCGAAGTTCGGCACAAACTCCATCAGGCCCGCCAGCGTACCGAGCGCGACCGCGTTCGGTAATCCCAGGATCCCGCCCGCGACAAACGTGATCAACACGCCGCTGAGCAACATCGAGATCAACTGCCCCACAAACCAACGTTGCAGCAGTGTGCCGAGCATCTCGAAAATCTCTAGCGCACGCGGGCGATAGGTGCGCGGGACCAGTGTCAGCAGTCCTTCGAGGTAATTCGCTGGCTCCGAGATGAAAAAGACCGCGATGAAGAACAAAAACAGCAGGTTCGTGACCGCGCCGCCCAGCCCGCCCAAGAACGGGAAAATGCTGCGCGAGAGGTTCCCGGCCTGGCGCACAAGAAAATCGGAGACATCGCCTTCTGTCGCCTCGTCCCAGTTGACCTCTGGCAGCCAATCATAATCCGCGTCGAGGTCGCTGTACGCAATTTTCGCGTCGTCAATCGTGCCGGGCAGTTCATCGACCAGTGTGCTGATCTGTAAGACCAGCGCGGGCACAATCAACAGCACCAACAACACCAGAATCACTAACGTGCCGATCATCGTCAGCGCGATGCTCAAGCCCCGGCTAAAGCCCACGCGCTCCAAACGGCGCACGGGCATCTGCCAGACAATCGCCAGGATGATCGCCAGAAACGTCAGTAAGAAAATGTCGCGCAGTGTCCACAACGCCAGGAAGAACGCCCCTAGCAGCAGCGTCACCACGACGCGTAGCGCCCACTCACCAAGCGTGAGGGGGTGCGCTGTATTCTGTGGCATAAAATTCCCCCTGGTAATGCTACAAGGCGATTTTGTCCATCACCAACAGCAGCAAAAAGCCGCCCAGACTGGTCAGCAAGAAGCAGCCAATCGAGACAAACATGCGCTCGACGGCGCTCATGCCGAATAGCTTGTCGCTCTGCACTTCGGATATGTAGTCCTGATAATCTTCCTGTTCCTGTTCACCTTTGAGTGCATCTTTACGAAGATCGCTTAATCCGCCGGGCATAATCGCCTCCCGTGTGGCTGTTTATGGTTGCACAGATGCCCTTAGCATACTGAAAAATCGCGGATGCGCCAATAGTGGAGTCTGGTGGCGCATCCGCAGAGGAACAAGATTTAGCATAGAACGTACCACAATACAGGATTAACGTTTTGAATCCCAAATCAAAAACCCTACAATGAATCTTTCCAGCAATTCATTGATTGTTCCTTGGCGTAAGTCGATCCAATTGACACCGCACGCCTCAAGCACTTCCATCTCCAAGTAATACAGGGGTTCTCTATGAGTAAGGATTCTCTTCTCAATAAGATAATCACGCATCAACTGACGCTCGGGGTTACGCCCCACAATTACATTGTCCACGAGGAGTTTGTAACGAGCAAATTTCTGCTTTTTATCTTTTCGGAACGCTGACAAAATACGCCGCAGTGCCAAGGCTGCCTTGCGCTGGTCATCTGATCGATACGAGGCTTGTTCGCAGTAAAACTCTGCCCAGGGATACAGTTGTCCGTCCGGCCACGAAGTATTGACTCGATTTGCATCATTACAATCGACAGAGACCACTGTCGATTGTTGTACATACTGCCGCGCCTCAATCGAAACACGTTCATCTTTGCGATAGTTTCGGATCACAATAGTATTGGTACGTATTTCAAGCGTGTCACACAGAATTTCTACATCAACCAACTCAAAACCAACGGAGGGTTGACCCAGCACAAGCGTACCACGAACTTCAACAAATGCATGTGTTAACCGTCGAGGGAATGTAACCGGGTGTTGTTCGTCGACCGACAACTCAAAGCTCAATTCCGATTCTTGATCGCCATTTAAGCCGCTACTGGTTATTTTCAATAAATGCACATTGTCGCCCTCATGGTCTTCTCTTGGCACAATCAGGATACGCGGTGGAGTTTCCGCGTGATGCTGCGAAATAGCCGATTCACAAAGATAGCCTGCCAAATCACCAGAAGCTTGACCGTTGGTTATTTTCTCAAATAGCAGCGCAAAAAGCGGTGAAGATACATATTTTTTGGCCTCAGACGTAATCTGATGCCATGCCGCTTTAACCTCAGCATGAAGATATCCACTTGCAAGCAAGATCGCAAATGTGAAATCCTGAAATGCGGGGCCAGCAAACATATCATTCGCAATAAATGGATGGTTTGGTAAAAATCGCCCCAACGCTTCCGCGTACGGCTTGATCAACCAGGGAGGCACATCATTTGTGTCTAGCCGGGCTGAAGTCGCAGACTGTCGGTCATTGGCCTGGAGACAGAGGAACAATCGATGCGCTTGCTCTAAGGGAGTGTAAAATTCACCCCAGCCATTCCATCCTCTGGCTTCAGGGATATCCGATCTTTTGATCGGTTCGATCAGTTTCGCTTGCTCACGCACGAGCAATTCCTTCATCAACATTTCTACAAGGGCCGCGCCGTCAGCAAACCCTTCTGGACGGCTAAGATCAGTTGACATTCGGGCATAGTTTTCATCTTGACCCAAATAGCGCGCAACTGCCTGCAACACCGGTGCATAGCCCAAAAACGAGTATACATCACGTTGTTTCCAGACCTCTTTCGGCTCAAGATCATCTGCACCTACAGCACGATAGAACAACCCAAACACCTGATCCCTGGTCTTTGTGAAAGTTCCCCGATGTTGCTGATGTGCAGTTTTTTGATCACGATCAAGCTGCCGATCAATGAAATCTTTTGCCTGAGACTCCCTAAAATAATCGATAGTATACATCACGTGACAACGTGACAATCCCTCTTCATCAGCCAAAATTTCCAGATGCATATCCATATATTGGGCGGTTTCGCTGCGCGCGAGCAAAATGAGACACGGGTTTGGTGCGCCCTTGACAAAATCGAACAATTCCTTGAGAAACCTCTCGACCATCGGCCACCCAGAACTGATCTCGGCTTCATCAAATGCATCAAGCACGAATAACACACGTCCACCGCGAAACTCACTGACGAGAGCCGAATATTCATCAGGATCAAAGGACCGAGCCAACGTACCACGAAATGTGTTTGCGCCTAATGTAAGTTTGGACAAGTCCCACAAATGACACTGTTTGTCTGACGCAATAAACTTAGCGAGCGCTGATTTCCCAACTGCTCCTGGTGCCGAGATAATCACAATCGGAGCAGAAGGGTGATCCATTTCACCCTCTAACCTTAATGGAGGTCGCACAAACGCAGGATCAGCAGCAGTAGGTAGCGAAACAGAAGGATCACAATTTGCGTCCAGAGGGTAATCTGTGCCATTCGGAAGGCTTTGAAGAAGCTTTACTAATTGTGACATAGCATATTCCTTGATAGCTCATTGCAACAGATTGATATTATCAACTATTATAGCGAACAAGCTATCAATTGAAAATAAACAGGAATAGAATACTCGAGATACTCATACACCGCGTTTACGGCGCGTCATCCTCCGGCAGCGGGAGCAAAATACGGAACGTGCTGCCCGCGCCCGTCTGACTCTCCACCTCGATGCATCCGCCGTGCAGCTCCACAATCGATTGCGCAATCGGCAGCCCTAACCCGAAGCCCCGCGTGGAGCGCGCCTCGTCGCCGCGATAAAAACGCTCGAAGATGCACGCACGTTCCACCGCTGTGAGTCCCGGCCCCGTGTCAGCCACGCTGATCACCACATGCGTCGCCCTCTGCTCGGTGTTGACTGTCACCGTGCCGCCCGCCGGAGTATAGCGCAGCGCATTGTCGAGAATATTCCCCACCGCCTGCCGGATCAGGTCAGGATCGCACCACAACAACGGCAGATCGCCGGTGCATGTGCAAACCAGGTCGATCTCGGCGTCAGCGGCGATATCCTGATAGTTGTTGACGATCCACGAGGCGGACTGTTTTATGTCGATGGGCCGGCGCTGTGGGGCGACCTTGCTATCCAGCCGCGCCATGATCAACAACCCATCGACCAGCTTGACCAAATGATTGATCTGCCCGGTAATCTCGCCCAGATAGTGTGTGTGCCTGTCGCGGTCGTCCACTTTTTCCAGCAGATAGGTATTCAGGCCGATCACCGACAGCGGCGTGCGAAACTCGTGCGAAGCGCTAGAAATGAAGTTCGTGAGCACCTGCACCCGCTCGCGCTCAACTGCCAGTTCGAGCATCCGCTGCGCGGCATTTTTGCGGTCGGTGACATCATGCACGATGGTCAGCACTTCATCCGGCCCATAGACCACGCTGCGCGCCACAAAGTGCTGCGATTTGCCTTCCACCTCTAAGCTGTATTCGTTTTGCTGCATCTCGCCTGTATCCAACGTGCGCCGGATGCGCGATAGCGTTTGCTGCGCGACCTGCAACGGCAGCACATCCGTCACCAGGCAGCCCAACAGTTCATCGCAAGGCCGTGCCAGCGTCACCCCTTCACCCTCGATCACTTCGAGGTATTCCCCCTTGCGATTCATGCGGATGATCAGGTCGGGAATCGCTTGCAGCATCGCGCGGTGACGTTCTTCGCTCCGTCGCCGCCGTTGTTCGGCATGTTTACGCGCGGTAACGTCGTGATGCATCCCGATAATGCGACAGGGATCGCCAGCCGCGTCCCACTCGACCACGCGCCCCCGATCATACACCCACACCCACCGGTCATCGTGAGTCCGCAGCCGGTATTCCGCCTCATAATACGAGAGTTCCCCGGTAAGATGCGCTTGCAGCACGGCGTTTACGCGGAGCCGGTCTTCTGGGTGAATCAGGCGCTCCCACGCGCTGACGCTATCCTCAAGGTCAGCGGGCGCATAGCCCAACATCGTCGCCCAGAAATCGTTACGGATAATCTCGCCGGTTTTCAGGTTCCAGTCCCACAGGGCATGATCCGCACTGCGCAGCGCGAGATCGAGCCGCTGCTGGTTCTCTTGCAGTTCACGCTCGGCCTGCTTGCGCGTGGTGATGTCTTGCACAATGCCAATGCGACTGATCGGCTGCCCGTGTGCGTTGTTGACCGTCTCGCCAATAATCAACACATCCTTGAGCGTGCCATCGAGCAGCGCAATCCGCACTTCAACCGGCGTGGAAACGCCCGTTTCCCGCGCCTGGGCCAACACCGCCATATAGCGCGGCAGATCATCCGGGGACATCTGCTGCATGATCTCCTGAATAGTGAGCGGCATTCCTTCACGGTCAGGCAGATAACCAAAAATCTCAACAGCCGTGTCGGACATTGTCACCGTGTTTGTCGCCAAGTCCCAGGCCCAGTGGCCCATATCGCCGATCTGCTGGGCACGGCGCAGCATCTGGTTACGCTCTTGCAGCTCGCGCTCGGCCTGCTTGCGCGCGGCGATATCGCGGGCGATGACCAGATTCGCTGCCTGCCCCTCAAACTCAATCGGCGCGCTCAGCACCGACACATCCACCAATATGCCGTCCAGACGCAACAACTGCTGCTCGTGCGGTGCTACATCGTCGCCTTGTACCACACGACTGATGCGGTCGCCTACTATCTCGCGGGCGTGCGGCGGGATCACATCCATTACCAGAGAACCGACCAACTGGTCGGGCTGTGCCGCGCCCAACAACGTCGCCGCCGCTGCGTTCACAAAAAGAAACTTGCCCCCGCGATGCACCATAATCGCGCCGGGCGAGAGCGCGACGATCTGGTGGTAATTGGTTTTGCTTTGCTGGATCATCGCCCGCGCCTGTTTCATAGGGGTAATGTCTTCGGTGATGCCAATGTAGTGAGTGATTGTGCCCTGCTCATTATGAATCGGGGCGATGACTGCCGCTCCCCAATACAGCGCGCCATCTTTTTTGCGATTGTGGAACTCACCACGCCAGACGCGGCCCGCCGAGAGCGTGGTCCACATCGTCTCATAGTAGTCGCGCGGGACATTGCCGGATTGCAGCAAACGTAGATTTTGCCCGATCACCTCATCTGAGGTATAGCCTGTCTGCGCGGTGAACGCATCGTTCACATACTGAATCTGCGCCTTAGCATCCGTGATGATCACCGCATTGGGCGCATACGCGAACGCACGCCGCAACTGCGCCTGACCCTCTATCATCTGGCGATAGCGGGCATTCTCAGCTTCGAGGTCCGCGATCCGTTGCCGTAACCGCGCCAGTTCATCGTGCGTCGCCGGTCCTGCATCATGTACGTCTGTCATCGGATTTCACTATCAACTCAAGCGGGACAGAGCGCAGCGCCACAGGGGTAACACTGCGTACCCTGCATCACCACGTCAGACCTGCCCAGAACTATAGCGCCAAACTGCGCGCCGCAAAAACCGACTCGCTCACACTAGCCTCTGACGGCCAGCACATATGACACAAGAGTGTCAATTGTTTTATAATCCATCCTCAAGCATTTTGCAACTGTGCCGCACAAACCATAGCAAATCTCCAACAAGCCTCTCCTGTGAATAAACACACCATCCCCGTGCGGGATACGGCACGAGGATGGTATGGAGGGGCTAACGCGACGGGATTGCGGTGTCAGATGCCATGCTTGGACTTATAGTACGGGTCCAGAGCCAACACGCGCCCCCACTGCGCCAGCATGTGTGCGTTGATCAAACAGGCCGCAGCGATTGCCAAAAAGCCCGGCAACACACACATCACAAACCCCATCGTGATCATGATCGCCACAATCACATACAACACCACCAGATTGAGGACCAACACCATCACCTCGCCCATGTGGCGGGTCACATCGTCCAGGCGACCCGGCAGATCGAGAAACACGTTGATATCCTCTGTGGCGGCGTAACGCGCCAGCGCCGAGAACTCAAACGGCAGGATCAGGATGCCGTATATCAACTGCGCACAGCCGATGCAGCAAGCCAAGCACCCCAGAATACCGTCTTCCACTGCCGCCTGCATCCCGCCCATGATCCAGGAGGGAATCATATAGATCATCATACCAATCGTCGCGCCCAAACCGCGTGCCAGATCGCCCGCCCAGTCGTCAAACTCCGGCAGGCCCTGCTCGCCGCGCAGTAGATCGCGGGTCGCGCGCAGCGCATAACCGAACAGCACCAGCCAGCCCAGCACCGGGATGAACAACAGCACCATCGTGATCGCCAGCTTTTGAAGCCACTCGCGATCATCAAAGGGATATTGCAATGCTTCGAATATATTGATCATTACGATCCTCCTCCGTGTGATACGCTTACTGCAAATGCGCGTTTATGGCGGTTGCCAGCGCGTCCGCGCGCTGTGAGCCAAGCACAATGACGCGCCCATTAGTCAGAATCAGTTCCACGCCGCGAGTCCCGCTGACCGAGTACGCGATACGCCGCCACCCGAACCACACGCGAATACCCCAACCGCCAAACTCGCGCAGCGGCTGGTAGGTGATCGCGGTGGCGCTGGCAATCTCAGCATACGGAATCGTGCGCCACAGAAACGGGATATAGGCGATATGCACATGGTCGGTGTGCAGTTCGACGATCAGCCGTATGAACGCCCAAATCACAGGGAAAACGATCCCGAAGATGGCCCAGAACAGCACGATCATCCAGTCCGGCGCAGGGTTGTCGCCAAACGTGTTACCGCGCACGATCTGCTCGACAAACGCATACCACATCAGGACGGCGATCCCGCCGATGAGCATTGTAGCCCACCACTGCCGCATGTACTGCACTTCGCGAAATGGGTAAGTACGCGATGGTGATGTTGACATGACGTGACTCCTTTCATACTCGCCACGCCCAACGCTGTGTATTCTACTCGACTCTACGGATTGCGCGCTCAGAAGTTCCACCCAAATCCCTCTCTCCGGCTTGACGGGAGAGGGGGCGCGTGATCTGCGATCCCGTTGGGGGTGAGGTTGGTTTTGCGGGCACGCGAAAATGTGCCACAAGCTCCGCATACTCTCCGTACACCTGAGCAACAACGCCCTGGGAGGCTCCATGCCTGATCGAAAAGCGTGGATCGTGCTGATCGTGTTTATGGCGGTGCTGGCCCCGGTAGCGATCTACCTGCTGATCACCTATCAGCCCGGCGAAGGGCAACGCATTCTGTGGGCGCTACGATGTCTTCCCATGTCATTTCGCATAGTGTACGTAAATAACCATTTTGGTACACTACAGCGCAAAACGCACACTCTGACGCGAAAAGCGCGCTTAAATTAGAAATGGCAAAGAATCGCCAAAATCCGCTAGCTCGCACTGGTTCACTGC
>CBEVZO010000012.1:0-14990 GCA_965554365.1 uncultured Anaerolineae bacterium | reverse complement strand
GTTTGATCGCCATGACCAGCATCCCGGTGCGCCGCCCAATGTTCAAATCACCAAGCGTGCGATTCGCCGCGCGCGGCAGATGCTCGGCGTGGACTTCCTCAACGCGCAAGGTCTGGTCCGGCACGCGTAGCATTTCATCCAGAAATGTCACCACCGTCGGACGCAGCATCACGGACGCCATGCGCAGCCCGCCAATCGCGTTGGGCGAGACGATCTCGTCGGCCCCGGCTTTTTTCAGCTTGCCGGTGTTCGATTCGTCGATCACGCGCGAGATGATGCGCAGCGTTGGGTTCAGCGCGCGTGCGCTGAGGACCAGAAACACGTTGTCTTTGTCTTCGCCCAGCGCCGCGACCAACCCCCGCGCGCGTTCGATGCCGACGGTTTGCAGCGTCTCGTCCACTGTCGCGTCCGCGACGAGGTACGGGCACGGGCCGATCATCTCAAGCGCTTCTTGCAGCACAGCAATGTCGTGTTCCACCAGCACAAACGGCGTCCGCGTGCGAAAAAACTCTTGCGCGATGTGCTTGCCGGTACGCCCTGCGCCGCACAGCACGATGTGATTGTCCAGTTTTGAGATGCGTTGGTCCATTTTGCGTTCCTGTAGTATGCGCGCGAATTCGCCCTCAAGGATGAACGCCGCGAGGGTTGAAATTGCATACCCCGCCAGCATAATCGACGTGATGATCAGCACCATCGTGAACCACTGGCCCGCGTCGCTGAGAGGGCGCGTTTCGCCATAGCCGACCGTAGCCATCGTGATGATGGTCATGTAGAGCGCGTCGAGTACGGACCAGTCTTCAAGCAGCACATAGCCCAGCGTGCCGCCGCCGATCAGAGTCAGAATCAGCAGCAGCGCCGCGATCAGCCGCCGTCGTGTCCCGCGATAGGTGTGCGCGGAGACGATGGGAATGTAGTTAGTATCCTGAGAGTTCATAGGCGCTTTCCAGGGCGTTGTTATGCGTCGATTACGGTTAACTCGCGCTCAAACGTGGTCAGGCTTTCTGCGCCATCGTCAGTGATTACCATGTCGTCTTCAATGCGTACGCCGACCTCGCCCGGCAGGTAGATGCCCGGTTCGATGGTGAAGACCATGCCCGGTTCCAACACTTGCGTGTTACCGTTGACAATGTTGGGGTCTTCGTGCGTGTCCAGGCCCAGGCCGTGCCCGGTACGGTGCGAGAAGTAGGGGCCGAAACCCGCGTCCTCGATCACCTGCCGTGTGATGCGGTCCACTTCTTCGGCGGTGACGCCCGGTCTTGCGGCGGCGCGGCCTGCGGCGTTTGCGGCTTGCACGACCGCATACACTTCTTTCAGGCGACGCGACGGCTCGCCGATGCTAAACGTGCGCGTGATATCTGACGCGTAGCCGCGCACAGTGGTCCCGAAGTCGATCAGCAGCGGCTCGCCCGGTCTGGGGATGCGCTCGCCCGGTTCGCCGTGCGGCAGGGCGCTCTGCAGCCCGCTAAGCACAATCGGCTCAAAGGGATGTTTGCCACCGCCGCGCTTGAGTTGCTCGATCACCAGCAGCCCGGTGATCTCGCGCTCGGTCATGCTCGGCTCGATCAGCGCGAGTGTCGCTCGTAGTGCTTCCTCGCTGATTGTGATCGCCTCGCGTATTGCGGTGAGCGCGGTGTTGTCTTTGTGCAACCGCAGCAGCGACAGGGCGCTGTCAATCGGATCGAGCGTGACATTCAACACGTATTCTTCGAGCAGCCGCGCTTCGAGCAGCCGCATCCGCAGCCCCTCGACGCCGATGCGTTTGCCGATCAGCTTGAGGTCGCCCGCTGCCGCTGCGAGTGCGGTGTGGGGACCGTTGCCATCTTCCCAGGGGAACGTTTTGAAGGGAATGCCGCATCCCATCAGCCGCGATTCTTCCAGCGCGGGCACGACGGCGACAGGATCGCGACCCGGTACAAATACGGCGATCAACGGGCGCTCCATGAGGTGAAAGTCTACGCCGGTCACGATGCGCAAATTCGCGCCGGGGATCAGCGCAATCGCGTCTACGCCAACCTGCGCGGCGATAGTATGCAGTGTTGCTACACGGGGATGAGTCATGATATGCGCTCCAGGGTGTGCAATTCGAGATACCTTATCACGCACCAGACTACGCGCGTCGGAGGATGTTGTCAAGTCGGATGCGTTGGTATAATGGACGATAGGACTTAGGTGAGTAAGGAATGAGGACCATGCGGCGCGTGCTGGCATTTATTGGCGGTATACTCAGCGGCGGGGCGATTGGGACGGCGGTGGCGTTGTTATTCACGCCCAAATCCGGTGATGGACTGCGCGATGGGATGCAGTCGCGTTACCAGCGGGCGGTGGAGGCGGGTAACGCGGCAGCAGCCCAGCGGCGCGAAGAACTCGAAGCGCAGTTGGGGGAGCTGACCAGACCGCATTCATCTGAGGAACACTAACGATGACGCCACTACCATCCAACACGGCGCTGATCCTGATCGATGTGCAACAGGGCTTTGATGCACCGTTCTGGGGCACGCGCAACAACCCGCACGCAGAAGATAACATGGCGCGGCTGTTAGCGGCGTGGCGCGTGGCGGGACGCCCGATTGTTCACGTGCAACATCTTTCGCGCAATCCAGAACTGCCGCTGCACCCCGATCACGCTGGCAGCGCGATCAAGGTTATTGTCCAGCTGCAGGGCGACGAGTCGGTGATCACCAAAGATGTGAACAGTGCGTTTATCGGCACGAACCTTGAACAACGTCTGCGTGAGGCGGGGATCACGACAGTGGTGATCGTGGGGCTGACCACGATCCACTGTGTCTCGACCACTGCGCGCATGGCGGGCAACCTGGGGTTTGTGACCGTTGTAGTCAGCGATGCGACGGCGGCATTTGGCTGCACCGGGCACGATGGCAAGACCTACTCAGCGGACCTGATGCACGAGGTCGCTCTAGCGGAATTACATAACGAATTCGCGACCGTGATGGATACGGAGACCGTACTTACACAGTTTGGATAATGAAAAATGCCAACCTTTAACGAATTTACAGCAGAAGATTGGGCGCGTTTGGAACGCGACTGGAACGCGTGGTGGAACTGGGAACTGGACCGTCCGCTGGTCGTGTTGGAAGGGCGTCCGGTGGTGGATGAAGGCCAGGACGCGGTATTGGACGATTTCATGACGCGTTTTCCGCTGGATATGCCGCCGGATGAGGTATTGGATCGTGTCGCGCCGCGCGTGGAAGCGACGCAGTTTTATGGCGATGCGTTTCCGCGCTGGTGGGTGAACTTTGGCGCGGGGATCGTGGCGGGCTTCCTGGGTGCGCAGGTGGAGTACGAAACCGGCACGACGTGGTTCCATGCACCGGAGACACCATCGCTGGCGGACATTCAGCCGCAGTTCGGCCCGGATAACGTGTGGTGGCAGCGTGTGCAGGCGATTACGCGGGCAGCGGTTGCGCGGTGGGGTGATAAGCTCGCCATCGGGATGACCGATCTCGGCGGCAACATGGACATCCTCGCCAGCCTGCGCGGGACGGATAACTTGCTGCTGGACCTCTACGATGCGCCGGACGAGGTTGAGCGTGTGTCGCGGGCGATTACGCAGGCGTGGCTGCAATATTACGATGAATTGTACCCCATCATTGCATCAGACCAGCAACGTATGTCGGGCTGGCCGCCGGTGTGGTTTCCAGGGCGCGGCTACATGCTGCAATGCGATTTCGCGTACATGATTTCCCCGCCGATGTTCGAGCGTTTTGTGCTGCCGGACCTGACCGCATGTTGCGACGCGCTGGACTATGGTTTCTACCATCTGGACGGCACGGGGCAGTTGCTCCATGTCGATATGCTGTTGGAGATGGACCGGCTGCGTGGGATTCAGTGGGTTCCCGGTGCAGGGACCCCGGATGCGTCACACTGGCCGGAACTGCTGCGCAAGATTCGTGACGCGGGTAAGCTGGTGCAGGTCTTCACTGACGCCGAAGGTGCGCTGAAGATCATGCAGGAAGTTGGCGGGCGCGGGCTGATGTTTGTGATGCAGGCTGATTTCGCGATTCCGCCCGATTTTGCGCGCGACCTGCTGAATGCGCTCCACGCGGCGGGGTAGGGGCGCGGTTGGGCAATTGATAGTGGATTTAGCGAGGGGCGCGAGGGTTGCGCCCCTCGCCACAACAAAACACTAGAAATAAACACCATGATCTGAACGGACTTGGAAGTGTTCTTGAAGCCAAGCTATTGCGATTTCGAAAGTCATTGGCTCGAATCGGAAAACATGTTCCGCTCCCGCTCCCGCTCCCGGTCCAAGCAATTTTTGATATTTGGCCTCAATACCAATATCAGGATCAAAAACCCAAAAACGACGTAGAATGACTTCTCCTACGCTTCCAAGCGCATAAAGGTATTTGAAGAAGAAATCTGTGTCTGGAAGCGAATAACCGCTGACAAAGATATTCTCAGCTTCGCTCAGTTCGTATGCTGCCCTAGCCCAAACCCTCGATAGAGCTAGTTGGTGTTCAGACTTGTTCCAAGTGGGAGGGACGATAACTGGCTCAGATTCTACGGGTTGATCGCAGTGCTGTAACTGTGTGATTTTGGAGCCAATCTTCAAAAACGCAGGTGAGTATTGATCGAGGGCTGATACCCAACGGTGGTTAGCTGCTTGCATAATAGGCCAAGCTACTACCTCTTTGCATTCAGGGTTTTGACAACGTCCCCAGTTCAGAGACCCGTGTAACTTAAGCAAGGGAACTGTAAACTCATTTGATAATTCTTTTTCTTCCAAGGCATAATCGTACTTCACTCTTGCATAATCGAGAGCGTAATCTAATGCAAGATCATAATTGAATGTGATCACCGCTACAGTATGTGGTGGTTCGACTTCTTGACGCAGCCTTTGAATCAAATCAACGAAAGTATTGTAAGGTTCTGGTATCCCAATATCATTTCCCGATTTGGGGAATCGGAGCGTTTCTTCAACTGTATTGACAATTGTCGTATTCATGGCACGGGTTAAATTTGCGATTTCTTCAGCAGTATAATTGCCGAATCTTTGAAGTATATGTGCCATTTCAAACGCTGCGAATACGGCCTCAACATTCCAGATGTCAAACTGAGATTTTGAGTGAACAGTTTGTAGTGTATTTCTTGCTTGCAAAACTATTTCAACGCGTCGTTGTATCTCTGGGTCGCGAAACTTACCGAGCCTCAGCAAATCCTCAGCCTCGCGCAAGAAACCTGCCATTAAGGGAACCCCGGCTTGCTTGGATGCACCGGCTCCCAGGATAAACACCGTTTTCGCCATTGTTCCGCCTCGCAGGTGAGTTTGTCATTAATCGGCCAACATACAAAAGCATACTACAAGAATTCTACTTGTGAAATACGCCAGAACAAGTTGAGCAGTGCTTCCCTCAAACCTATGCTACAATGCGACTATCAGTCCACCAGCCGGGGAGGACGCATGATGTCCGGCTTTGAACCCGCTTACCGCCGCTTGCTGCGCGAAGGTGGTTTTCCGGATCGCGTGAAAGCCGCCAATGACGCGCTGCGCCATTGCACGCTTTGCGCGCGGGCGTGTGACGTGGATCGCACGGTGGAACACGGCTCTTGCCGCACCGGGACGGAGGCCGTTGTCAGCAGCGCAGGCCCGCACATGGGCGAAGAAGACCCGCTGCGCGGTACACGCGGCTCCGGCACGATCTTTTTCGCGTGGTGCAATTTACGTTGTCAGTATTGCCAGAACGCCGATATCAGTCAGGACGGGGACGGTGCGCCGATCAGTGTGGAACGGCTGGCGGCGATCATGTTGACGCTGCAAACGCGCGGCTGCCACAACATCAACTTCGTGTCGCCAAGCCACGTCATCCCGCAGATTATCGCGGCCACGTCTATCGCCGCCGAAGCAGGGTTGAACGTGCCGCTGGTGTATAACACGGGCGGGTATGATGCGTTAGAGGGGCTGCGGCTGCTCGACGGCATTATCGACATTTACATGCCGGATATGAAATACGCCGATGCAGACGCCGGGCAGCAATACTCAAAAGTGCGCGACTATCCCGCGCATAACTGGACGGCGGTCAAGGAGATGCACCGGCAGGTGGGCGATTTGCAGCTTGATGCGCGCGGCATCGCGACACGCGGCTTGCTGGTGCGCCACCTCGTGCTGCCGGATAATCTCGCGGGAACGGTGAACGTGGTGCGGTTCCTGGTAGCGAAGATTTCGCCCAACACGTACATTAACGTGATGGGGCAGTACCGTCCGGCGTGGCGTGTGCAACAGCAGCAAATCAAGCCGCTCAATCGCCCCGTGACGCCTGCCGAGGTCCGCGAAGCCAAGCAGCTCGCGCAAGACGCGGGCTTGCGGCTGGATCAGCGGCGGGGCTGGCTGATCAGTGGGCAGTGAACTCGCTGGATGTCCTTGACCGTGATGGGAGGAGGTAACCTGATGGTGCAATATCAATTTGTGGGTCGTATCACGCACTATTTCGACCGGATTGGCGTAGCTGTTGTGTTGCTGGAAGCTGAGTTATTTGTCGGCGACTGGATTCTGATCGAGGGGCCGAATACTGCGTTGGAGCAGCAAGTCGCCTCGATGGAGATCGACCGCGCGCCGATTGAGCAGGCCGTACCGGGGCAGGATATTGGCTTGAAGGTGCTTGAGCCGGTGCGTGTGGGCGACGAGGTGTTTTTGATCGTGGATGAGGGCTGATCATTCGGCTGCCGGTCTGCCTCTCGCCCCCTAACGCAACCCTTTCTCGCCGGAGAGTTGTTCGATCACGCGGCGCGAGCTATCGCCCTCTGCGCCCATGTCCTCGTGGGCCAGGTTGTAATCGCTCTTGCGCTTATACTCGACCAACTCCTGCTGTAATTGCTGCCAGATTTCCTGTTGAATCGACACTAGCAGCGCCTTAGATGTTGTGTGCCCGGTCAGATCGAGCGCCATGCGCAGGTGCGTCAGGCAGAGGCCCCCTGACTGTTGCAGTCCAGCGGCGAATTCTTCCTGGGCGAGATGTTCCAGCAGGTTGCGTAGCAGGTGACCTTCGACAATGTTGCGGTGTTCACAGGCGGGACAGGGGCCTTGCGGTTTGAGCGCATTAGACACGCGGCTGAGTTGCAGCCGTCCACTGTCGGGTGTGACCGGCCCCATCTCCTTGAGCATGGTGCGCAGGACCCCTTCGTACAGCACGGCGACGCCCAGCGCGGTGGCGTTGAGTTCGTCTTCGATATGCCACGCGTGCGTGGGACAAAAGCCGCGCGCGGCACGTAAGGCGATATGGGTGGGCGGTTTGTTGACGAATTCATACATCAAGCTGGAGAGGTAATGGTGTACGCTGGCGGCGGTCAGGCGGCATACGGCGCAGCCCGGCTGCTCGAAGGCGTGGTAGAGATTGTGTGCGTGTGATGAGAGATTCATAGTATCTACGTCCCGAACATGGTGAGTATGTGCGTGGCCCGATTATACCGCACCCGCACAGTGGGCCGATGAAGCAATGAGGCGATTTCAGCTATTGTCAAGTGCGCGCGGATTCGGTAAGATAGAAGCAGCATTCTATATGCGGGCATGGTGTAGCGGTAACACTACAGCCTTCCAAGCTGTCTTCATGGGTTCGAGTCCCATTGCCCGCTCTAGCCGCGTCTGGGGATTCCTGGACGTTTTGGCTGATAGTGTAGGGCCTATAGCTCAGCGGTCAGAGCAGCCGGCTCAAATGGTCCACCTAAGTCGCTAACAACGGTAGGGTGAGACTGTGCGGGCGGCCTGGGGAGTAATTCCCAGGTGTTGACCTCTCAAATTCGGGGAAGCCTGTCGCCAGTATGTGCTGGTAGGGTAATCCCGAGCCAAGCCTCGCGCAAGTGAGGAAGGTGTAGAGACTGGACGGGAGGCCCCCTAACTCAAGTTTGCATGGGGGTAGGGGTGAAGGGACAGTCCAGCCCACGAACTCGAAAGGGGCCGTGAAAACGGTAGTGGGATGCATAACCGGTCGGTCGCAGGTTCGAATCCTGCTGGGCCCATCAACGAATACAGCCGCTTGATTAACATCAGGCGGCTGTGTTTTTTTGTGCGTGTTATGTGTGTTGCGCGGCGTTTAGCCCTCAATGATTGGCAGGCTTTGCACGTCAAAGTTGGTGATCGCAAAATTACTCGACACCCAGCCCGTGAACCGCGCGTTTTGCAGTTGCAGCCAGGAGCCGTCAGCGTTGCGCCCGGTGGCCGCGTAGATTGTGCCATCCACTATCGTTTCCAGAACATCAAAGCCGGTGCTGGGGCCGCTGCGTAGATTGACTGTGCCAGTGGTGTTGATCGTGGCACGCGGTCCTGGCGTGAACATAAGGGCCGACGGGGCGGTGGTGTTCACGACGGACATCAGCAGCGGGGGCTGTTCCAGGCAATCGCTGGGTTGTGCGGTGAGCGAGGTACGGCTGTCGCTCAGGCACAACTCGCTGATCAGCGCGCCATCGCCCATAAGACGCAGCGGCACGCGGAATTCCAGCGTTGTGCCTGTGGCGAATGCGGCATCGGGCACGGGCACGAGTGTGTCTTCGCCGAGCATGAGCGCCGCGCCGTCGGGACTCAATACCAACCGCACATCCGTGAGGCCATCGAACGTGTTTTCGAACCCGATCACGATCCGTGATGCGGCAGGGGCGGGCTGTGTGACAGTGTCCACCATGAAATACATATAGCTGTCGTCGCGGAAGCCGGATAGTGTCGCGATATCGTATTCTGCGAACATGGATTCACCACTGTCATCCGTCACAATCTGCTGTTGTGGGGTCCATTCTGCCGGATCGCCGTCAATGGCTAACCAGGTATACCCCGCAGGTGGTGCGGGCCATTCATTTACCGGAATTTCTAGCAGCCAGGCCGCGATCCGTTCGGTCAGCATTCGATTCGCCAGATACAGCGGTTCGCCCGACCGCGAATCGCGTGCCAGCCCATAGCCATTTTGCACGAGTTCGGAGTCACCTAACACGACGATGCGTGAGTCGAGGCGGGTGTTTTCGGCCAAAGCACCCGCAAACAACCGGCCTATGTGATCCCTGTTCAGGTTGAGTTCGAGCGGGAATTCGGGATCATTGCGGAACACTTTGAGTTCGGTTTCACCATATCCCGTATTGGTATACAACAGCGGGAAGGCATAGCTCCCGGCCCCAAAGGGATCGATGGTCATGGTGCGCGTACCCCAGGTCATGACAGGCAACTCATGCTGCGCCAGCGACATATAGACCGGGTGCGACACAATGTCTTCGGCGTAGACGGTGTTGAGGGTTGTGTTTTGGTTGGTGATCGAGGTGGCGCTGAACCAGCTATCGGTCAAGAACGTATCCTGAACCTGAATGCCATAGCCCAGGAACAGCAGCTTGAGCAGGCTGGACTTCGCATTTTCTGTGGCGACTCTGCGTGTGCCTTCGCCGAGCGCTTCAGTTGAACCCACTGGGTCTAGGGCGAGCAACAGATGATTGCCGCGCGACAGGTGCAGCCACAGGTGGGCGATATGTTGGATTTTCATGGCGACCAGCGGGCGAACAATCACAGCGACCTGTGTTTCTTCGGGCAGTGGGCCATTTTCGAGAGACATCCACCGTGTTTCAGCACCCAAAGCCTGGAAGATGCTTTCCAGTTCTGTGATACCGTCCGGCCCAGGGTCCAGGACAGACGCGGTTCGTAGGTCTGTGCCTTCCACAAAAACTACTAATGGACGTGCGGAAGGTTGGGCACGTCCGGTACTGGCGGGCAGCAATAATGCTACTACCAGTACCCCGCACATGAGCCATTGCCATCGCAACATAGAGCGCCTCTGTAGTCTAAGAACGAGTCTGGCGGGCCACGAACGGCTTATTCCGCGTCATCTGGAGCGGCGACCTCAGGGATGGGCGATGGCGTTGGTGATGCAGTAGGCGTGGGCGTGACTGTCGGGCCGGGGGTTGGGAAGGTCAACTGGACCTGTTCGGCATCCAGCAGCCAGGCGACTGCGTTCATCATAAAGCGCACGTTATTGGGATAGAGGAACGACGAGCTATAGGGCGGTGAGGTCTGGAAGCCCAGGCCATTGCGCACGAAACCGGCATCGCCAACGAGGACGATTCGGGTATTGCTGACCGGATTATCGTAGGCGGCGGCCAGTGGCAAGCTGCCTTGTGCTCGATCGTCAGCCACGTTGAACTCTACAAAGTTCGTTTTTAGATAGTCACTGTACCCCGCTTCGCCATAAAATGTCGTGTCCGAAAAGGCCAGCACGGCAGCGGTTCCCTCGCGCGGGGTGCTATCGACTTCTAACGAGCGTGCTTCAAAGAATGTGAGGCCGCCTTCTAATCCCGCAGTGATCGGGTGCGTGGTGTTCAGGTTAGTCGTGGTGAAATTGACCATCAGCGTGACCGACTCAAAGGCTGGGGCGGGCGTGCCAGTGGGTTCATCACGTCGCCCAGGGGCCGGAGTGGGGACAACAGTGATCATATCGCCTAGACGCGCTACCACCATGTCTTCGGCGGTGAACCCTAGATCGGTCCACAGCAGGTCCATCAGGGGGCTGTTACGGCTTAATGCGCGGGTCGTGCCTGCAAACGGATCGGCCAACACCAGCAAACGACCGGCTCCATCCTGTAAATAGGACCACAGCCACGCGATCTGATCCCCGGTTAAATCAGCGGTAGGTCCAAAGATGACGACGAGATCGGCATCGGCAGGAATACCGTTACGCCATTCCAGGGTGTGCAGATCGGCTCCCAAAAGTTCCATCAAACCCGCAAAGCGCGAGGACCCTACCGGCGAGCGATCAAAGCGACTCGGTTCATTGCCGGATTCGGTGAAGTAGATTTTCATGCCGTCCAAGCGAGTCATATCTTGCAGCAGGTGATCGGCTTCAACTGTTGAGGCAGCCGGTGCGCCAAGCCCTACGATTAGGGCGGTGATGAACAAACCAACCAGCGTTAATAATGCAGCATGACGCATGGTGTTTCTCCTCAGTACAATACGTGGAATGTGGTAGCTGGGAAAGTATCTGTGCCTAATTATAGGGAGTATTTATGGTACTGCAAATTCCAGGTTTGTAATTGATAGTGAGAGAAAACAGCAGGAGGCCCCATATGGAGCCTCCTGTGATTAGGTTGTAACTGGTTGTACCGTTAGGGGGTAGCGCCCAGCTTACTGTTGACTTCTTCGTTCGGGTCGGACAACGGAACGAAGTCGTTGGCGACAGGCTCAAAGGTCTGCTGTTCAGCGAAGTTCGCCGGCCCGTCGAAGGGCATCAAATCGACCAGGAAGATTTCGTTCGCGCCCTGGGTTTCATCCGTCTCCGCGATGTTCGAGTGATAGTAAATCTGCGTGCTGTCGCACATGAAAGTGGGGGCACGATCATCGGCATCATTGTTCGTGGCGACCTTGAGATTCCCGGTGGCAACTTCCACTGCAAAGATGTCGTAGTCGCCGTCTACGTCGGCATCGAAGGCCACGTAGTTACCGTCCGGCGAGAAGACATGCCCGGCAATGTCGGTTCCAACCTCAGCGAGCTTTTGGGCTGCTAAGGTCGCTACGTCCATGATCATCAGGTCGTAAACGCCATCTTCATTTTCCTGAAGCCAAGCGATCTGGCTGCCATCGTGGGATACGATGGGCTGCACGTCGGCCACGTCGTTGTCGGTGAGCTGGGTCAGCTCATTGGTGGCGACATTGAGCAGGAACAGTTCGTAGTCTCCGTCGCGGTCGCTCTGGAAAACAAGCTGCTGGTCGCCCGGCACATCGCAGCCGCCCGTTTGGAACCAGAAGGGATTGATGTCGTTAGCGGCATCATCGGTAAGCTGTACGGGCAGCCCATCGCCTGCCGTATCGGCCATGTACAGGTTCCAGTTGCCGTCACGGTTGCTTTCCCATGCGAGCAGGCTGGCGGGACCCCACACGGCGTTGTGGTCAGCGCCGGAGTTGAAGGTCAAACGCTGCGGCTGTGAGCCATCGGCGTTAGCCACATAGATTTCCCAACCACCAAGGATGTCACGGTTGGTGGCCCAGGCGACCCACTGGCGATCCGGTGAGTAGGACGGCATAGCGTCCTGGCTGCCGTTACCCTGTGAGACGTTGTTGGTGGGTTGGCTCAGGCCGTCGTCGGCCAGCAAGTAGATATCGAAATCGCCATCCTTATCGCTGTGATAGAAGACTTTATCATCACAGACGGCGCAGCCGACATCAAGCGCAAGCCAGTCGATCCGCTCAAGCGGCTGACCGGTTTCACCAGTGATCACTTCAACCGTCCACAGGGGACGCAGCACCGGCGGGTAGGGCACGAGGATGCCCGTCGGGATGATGATGATGATCGGCGGCTCACCGATACCGGAAGGACGCTCCGGATCGGGCAGTTGGATGATGATAATGATGACGTTGCCCGGAATATATTCCACGCCGCCGAAGGATTCCCATTCAGCGTCGGTCAGGATACGCCATTCGGTCCAGCTATCACCCGTCGGCAGAATGATCGACGTACCGGCAATAACATCAACTTCGTCGTTATCACCAGGGAAGGCAGTCGTCATACCATCGGCCACAATCAACTGCGTGCGGCCATCTGGCAGGGTACGCAAGAACAGCGTACCGTTTACCAGCAGTTCTGCGCCGTTGGCGAAAAGCTGCACCGGCACATCACGCGGGCTTTGCACGATCAGCACTGACGGCGGAATTTCGAGCGACGGCGGGGTGGTCCCCCCGGTGGTGAAGGAGAACGACTGCATCGGGGTCAGCCCGACGGTCTGGAAATTTGTGCCCTCTGGCACGTTGACGGCGGCAAGGCTCACCCAGGCGGCCTGACCTTCGTACAACACGCGCAGCCATTGGCCGTTACCAGAAACGCCATCGGCCTGCAAAGTCGCACCGTTAGCTACTGTGCCCAACAGCTTTGCCCCACTCGCTGGGCCGTTGCGCAGTTCAGCAGCAGTGTTAGCCGTTACCGCTACAGGATCACCGGGCACAAATGCAGCCTCAGGGGTAACATTGTTAGTGACTTCGACATCACCCAGCATCAAGAGTACGGCGGTATCTGGGGCTGCGGCGGGCAGGTTCGCCTGCACATACAGCGTGGCAATACCCCACGTTGAATTGGTTACATCAACGCCGAATGTCTTGAGGGTCTTGAGGGTGGTCAGTGCCGCGCGATCACCGGGATTTTCCAACGTAGCACCGTCGGTAAACTCGGCAGAAAACTCAGCAAACCCCGCGCAGGCCTCATTCGGTTGAGGGTTGGCGCAATTGACACCAAGCTCGGACAACGCGCGCGTCCGTAGCTGTTGGTAAGGATCACCGCCATCTTGCGCTTGCGTCAGCGGGGGTTGAGGCATAACCGCTACCAGCACCAAGATGGTGATCAGGACTAGATATTTGAGACGCATTGATGACTCCTTGGGAAATCCCCGCTCTCCGTTAAAACAGGTAAGTGACTTGTTCGATCAATCTCGGTCGGTTTTGCGATTGCACACAGAATCATTGCGTGCAACTCCCATGATACGCGAAATGGCGTGATATTTCAATCATTCCCCCATGTCAAAATCAAATGGGACTGATACAATTATAGTCAATTCTACAGCATTCACTACAGATATGGCTTGTCAATGATCGCAAATGATATCATTTAGGGGAGGTTTGAGAAAAGCCCACTATACACCCGCAGACTACACCATCCCTAATGGTACACTGCTTGTTGCAAACCGGCAAGTGTATTATTTGTCAATATGATAAAGACAATGTCTCATTACATTAAGTCGTGATCTATAGACTGTACGGGTTGCGACAACACAGATAGTACGGCAGAACGATCTGTCCCTGTTGATGCTACCGCTCACATGAATGCCCCCCAAATCTATAGTTTTTAGGCTTGGAATATCAGGGGTTATCAAGATAATCCGTAGTTGACCCTTGCGGCGTTGGTCGTTATACTTCGGCCACTTGCGGGCAGGTGTTGAAACCTGACTCGGGGTGGCGCGCATCGAGTAACATAGGTGGAGCGACGGTAAGTCCTGGGCGGAGTAGTGCCTGGACGCGACGCTGAGAAACTTGGTAGCTCAACGGTTTTAGCGTTGGGTAGCGCACTGTTTATTCGTACTATGGAGATTGGACAACCAGCGCATGGAACTTATGACATATCTGCGCCTCTTCAGAAAGTGGCTCTGGTTAGTGGTGCTGGGTGCGTTTTTGGCGGGCGGGGTCGCGTTTTTGCAGGCCAGTCGTCAACCTGATCTGTACCAATCACGCGTGATGATTCAGATTGGTAGTACGCTGGATGTGGCAAACCCCAATTACACTACGTTCCGGTTTGCGCAGGACTTGACACCCACCTATGCTGTACTCGCGCGAAGCTATGATATTGCGTCGGCGGCTGTCGATGCCGGGAATTTTCCGTTGTCTCCGAGCGGTTTGCGTGCGCGCATTACGGTGGGCGGCATTGAAGGAACCTCGCTGCTGAATATCTATGTGACGTATACTAACCCCGACCTGGCGGCACAGATGGCGAATGAGGTGGCGCGGCAACTGATCATTCAGAGTCCGAGCAATTTGACGCAAGAGCAGGAAGAGTTAATCCAGCTATTAACTGAAGAAATCAATCGTCTGAACCAGGAGTTGGCACAGTCGCGGTTGGAGTTGAGCCGTGTAGATAGCCAATTGTTAGAAGCGACAGACGAAGATGAGATCGCCACCCTGCGCGAACAGCGCAATACGATTGTGAACCTGATTAATCAGGCGTCTCAGAATATTGCATTGCAGACTAACACCATCAGCGATTTGCAGCAGCGCACAACATCACTGGAAATTGTAGAGGAAGCGCGTCCCGGTGGGGCGATGGGGACTAATACATTTTCCCGGGCGTTGTTGGGTGCGATTACGGGTGCGGCGCTGGCGATTGGGTTGGTGCTGTTGTTGGAATATCTTGACGACACTATCGGCACGCCCACCGAGGTGCAGCAGATTATGGGTGTGCCCGCGCTGGCGACGATCACCCGTTTTGGTAAGCCGCGTGACGATTACTCTCTGCGCTTGATTACTTATCGTGATCCAT
>CBEVZO010000011.1:0-16848 GCA_965554365.1 uncultured Anaerolineae bacterium | reverse complement strand
ATGTATTCGCTCCTAACGTAGTCGTTGCCCTTCGGCATGACTGAGGCTGGTCAACATGGGCTTGCTTTCACAAGCCCCCGGCACAAGGCCGGGGGTCGTTGACGGCACAATCACTACACATACACCGCCCACAACAAATTCCTCACTCATGTGTGCGTGCAAGTGTGCGTTCATTGTAACACCAAGCAACAAAACAGGGCAGCCGGATGATTACCTGACTGCCCTGCACACATCTCGCTTGTGATGATTGACGGCTACCTGCCAAACGCCAGCGTAATCTCGTTCGCCATGTCCGAGAGCAAGTAGGGGAAAATACCCAGAAACAGCGTCCCGACTGCCGCAATGCTGATACCCCACGCCAGCGGCCAGGGAATATGCGCCTCGGCTTCGCCCTCTTCAAAGTACATATACCACACAATGCGCAGGTAGTAGAAGGCCGAAATTAGGCTCGTCAGCACCCCGATCACCGCCACCGGGATCAAGCCTGCTTCCATCGCTGTGCGGAACACGAACCACTTGCCGATGAATCCCGCCGTCAGCGGAATCCCGGTCAAGCTGAACATGAAAATCGTCATTGATGCTGCGAGTAGCGGCTGTGTACGAGACAAACCACGCACACTATCGATGCTGGTGTTAGTCGCATCGTCACGTTCCAACGCAATAATCACCGAGAACGCGCCCACATTGGTGAACGCGTACGCCATCAGGTAAATGGCAATCGCCTGTGCGCTGTCATCCGCCACGCCCGCCGAACCCGCTGCCGCCACCGCGATCAACATATATCCGGCGTGGGCGATACTGGAATACGCAAACAGGCGCTTAAGTTCGTTCTGCGCCACCGCGACGAAATTACCCAAGATCATCGTCAACGCCGCGATTAACCAGATAGTATCCTGCCACGCTGCCGCCGTCTCGCCGTCTAGCACGAAATTCGACATCCCAGCGCCAAACAACCGCATCAGCGCCGCAAACCCGCCGACCTTCGCCGCCACGCTCATATACGCGACCACCGAGGTGGGCGCACCCTGGTTCACATCCGGCGTCCACATGTGGAACGGAACCGCCGCAACCTTAAAGCCCAAACCGACCAGCACCATCCCGGAGCCAATCAACAGCAGGAACTTGCTCGACGAATCTTCCGCAACAATATCATTCACCGCTGCCCAGATACCTTCGAAGCTGGTCGTGCCGGTCGCGCCATAGACCAGCGCAATCCCGTAGACCAAAAAGCCTGATGCAAACGCGCCAAGAATGAAGTACTTGAGCGCACTCTCCTCAGACTCTTCCTGGGGCCAGCGGAAGCCGCTGAGAATGTACAGCGGGATCGAGAGCAGTTCGAGCGCCACAAACATCGTGATCAGGTCGCCCGCTGATCCCATGAACATCACGCCGATTGTCGCGAACAGCAGCAGATAGTAGTATTCACCGCGCTGCATCCCGGTGCGCTGCAAGTAGTTGTAGGCCACCATCACGCCGAGCATAGCCGTGATTAACGCGATGACGTTAACCGCGTCCGTGAAACGGTCTGCGATATACAAACCGTCGAACGCCTCTTTGCCACCACCCCATTCGGTCACGCCGCTCAACGACAACAGCGCCAACACCAGCGACGTGCCCAGCCCGCCCAGCGTCAGCCAGGCGGTGATATACTTGCGGTCCTTCGGAATAAACAGATCGACCAGCAAGAAGATGCACGCGCCCAACGCCAGTACGATCACCGGCAGCGCCGCAACGACATTGAGATCGCTTAAGCTGGGGACTTCAAACATCGTCCGTCACCGCCTTATCGTCCGGCTGCTGTGATAGCGCCATTGAGGTGTTCGACCAACTCACTCACCGAACCATCCATGAAGTCAAAGAAGTAGCCCGCTTGTAGCCCGATGACAAACACCATCACCAAAATTGGGAGCAGCGCATAGAGTTCCTGCCATTTCAGATCGGGCAGGTTTTTGTTTTCCTCTTTATCGAGCGCGCCCATGAACACGCTGTTGAACATATACAGCATGTACACCGCCGCCATGATGATGCCCAGTGCCGCAAACGCCGTAAACCACCAGCTAAGCACATCCGACCCCGCCGAACCGAGCAGAATCGTGAATTCGCCGACAAAACCGTTGAGTCCCGGCAGGCCCATGCTCGACAGCAAGATCACCAGCGAGATCCCGCTGTAGAGGGGCATCGCAAGCCAGATACCGCCGAACGCGTCCATCGCTTTAGTGTGACGGCGCTCGTACAACACGCCGACGATCAAGAACAGGCCGCCCGTGCTGATACCGTGATTGACCATCTGTAACACAGCGCCCTGGATACCGGCTGAGGTCAGCGAGAAGATACCGAGCATCACGAAACCGAGATGGCTGATCGAGGAGTACGCGACCAACTTCTTGACATCGGTCTGCCCGTAGCTGACCCACGCCCCGTAGATAATGCCGATCACCGCGAGCAATGCAACATAGGGCGCGAATGTTTCGCTCGCCTCCGGGAACAACGGCAGGTTGAAGCGTACAAAACCGTATGTGCCCATCTTCAGCAGCACGCCCGCCAGAATCACCGAGCCAGCGGTGGGCGCTTGAACGTGTGCATCCGGCAGCCATGAGTGGAACGGGAACATCGGCACTTTGATCGCAAACGCGATACCAAAGGCCAGAAACAACCAGCGCCCCGTCACCGTGCTGAAGCTCAGATCGCCGTTTTCGAGCATTACGAGGATGTCCGGCACGGAGAACGTTCCGGCCTCGTTGCCCAGCCACAGGATCGCCAACAGCATCAGCAAACTGCCTGACATCGTGTAGAGGAAAAACTTCACGGCGGCATAAATACGCTCTTCTGCGCCCCAGATGCCGATCAAGAAGTACATCGGCACGAGCGTGACTTCCCAGAACACGTAGAACAGGAACAGGTCTTGCGCCACGAACACACCGAGCATGGCCCATTCCATCAGCAGCAAGAACATATAGTACAGCCGCACGCGGTCTTTGATCGAGTCAAACGACGCCAGAATCGCCAGCGGCATGATGAACGTCGTCAGCATCCCGAGCCAAATGCTTATCCCATCAATGCCAACATAGTAGTTGATGGTGAAGGCCTCGGTCGATATCCACTCGACCTTTTGCACCATGTCCTCTTGCAAACCGGATTGACCCGTGTCAAAAGTTGTCACCAGCAGCAGCGATACGCCAAACGTCACCAGCGACGTTAGCAGCGCCCCCCATTTGTAGTGATCGTCATCGCGCCCAAAGAGCAGCATCAAGACGAACCCTACCATCGGGAGCATGAATACCACAGTGACCAGCGAGATGTTTCCCATAAGTGTTTGGTCCCTCTGTGTTTTAGAAACCTAGCAATTCACGAATGACAGGTAGCAAAATCAAGAACATCACCAACAGCGCGCCCAACAGCACGCTCAGCGCATACACGCGCACGTAACCCACCTGTACACGCCGCAGCCGAGCAGAAACCCGCTGTACGAGTGTGCCCAGTTCGAGAAAGGCGCGATCTACTATGCCCTTATCAACCGGCTCGGTCAGGATGTGCGTCAGATAGTGATAGGGACGGCGAATCACGTTGTGATGGAACCCATCGTGCCAGAAGCGCCAGTCCAACTGATCCGCCAGCCAGTGCGCCGCACGTTGATAGGGATAGATCAGCACCGTGAAGTAGAACTCGTCCCAATAGAGTTTGGCGTTCGCCAGCGTAAAGATGCGCGCGGTTCCCTCGTTGAGTTCCAGCGGATCGTGGGTCAGTGTGGCGAGTACGTCATCGTTGTAAATAGCGCGTGCGGCATAAATCGCACCAACAGCCAACGCTACCGCAACCGACGCCAGCAGCAGATTCGCAGAACTCGCGTGTGCATAGGCCACGCTGTGTTCCAGGAAACTGGTAAATTGGTGTTCGCCGAAAATCCAGTCGAGGATCGGGAACCCGCTCGGCACGTTCACCAGCCCGGCAATCAAGCTAAACGTCGCCAGGACCATCAATGGAACGGTCATCAAACGTCCTGATTCAACCGCGTGTTCTGCTGCTTCATGACGCGGCTCGCCCAGGAATACCATACTCACCTGCCGCCACATATAAAACGCGGTGAACACTGCCGCTGCCAGCAGCAGCCCGAACGAAATGTACCCGGCCAACATGCCCTCGTCCACGCCCAGCTTGAGCGAGTCGAGCAAAATCTCGTCCTTTGACCAGAACCCGGCAAACGGGAAAATCCCGGTCAGGGCCAGCGTGCCAAAGAGATAGGTCCAGTAAGTAACAGGCATCTTGTGCCGCAGGCCGCCCATGAAGCGTATATCCTGCGGTTCGAAGCCGTCGTCATGCACCCCGCCATGATGATCATGCTCCCCATGTGCGAGATGATGATGTCCGTGTTCCATACCATGAATTATTGAGCCGGAGCCGAGGAACAGCAGCGCCTTGAAAAACGCGTGCGTCATCAAGTGGAACATTGCCGCCGCATATGCACCGACGCCCACCGCTGCCACCATAAACCCAAGCTGACTCACGGTACTGTAGGCCAGCATACGCTTGATATCCCACTGCCCTAGCGCGATGAACCCCGCTACAAGCGCCGTCGTCGCACCAATCACCGCGACCGTAAACGAAGTGACATCCGAGGCGTGATAAAGCACATTCGAGCGTACCATCATATACACGCCCGCCGTGACCATCGTCGCCGCATGGATTAGCGCGCTAACCGGTGTTGGACCAGCCATCGCATCCGGCAGCCACACAAACAGCGGAATCTGCGCGCTCTTGCCCGTGGCGCCGAGCAAGAACAACAGCGTGATAATCGTCAGCATCAATTCGAGGGTAATATCGAACGAGCCGAACGTCACCTGATGATCGCCTTCATCCAGCCACGTTTGCGCCTGGTTGAAGACCCCCATCGGCCCGGCAGGGGCAGCGTGTGCAGCATCCTGAGTATCGTGTTCTTCGGCAGGCAGATCGGGCGCGAACAGCGGAGCGTCATACTCATCGTGCGCTTCGTGATGCGCTGCTATCGGCGCTTCGCCCGCTGTGTAGTAGTCCAGCGTGCCGAAGGTGTAAAACGTCAACAGCACACCGAGGATCAACCCAAAGTCACCCACGCGGTTGACGATGAACGCCTTACGCGCCGCGTCACTGTTCCGCCAACCCTCGCCATCCGGTTTGCCGAACCAGAAGCCGATCAATAGGAACGAACACAGCCCCACGCCTTCCCAGCCGACAAACATCATCAAGAAGTTGTTGCCGGTGACGAGAATCAGCATGAAGAACAGGAACAGATTCATATACACGAAAAAGCGCGGGAAAAGCGCGTCGCCATGCATGTAGCCCACCGCGTAAATGTGGATCAGCGTGCCGACTCCGGTCACGACGAGCATCATCACCACGCTGAGTGAATCCACGCGGAATTGCCAGGGGATCACCAGATTCGCGGAGTCGATGCGAATCCAGTCGCCCAACAGCGGCGCGTCCACGACTGCCGCCATATAGCCCGTATCCACCTGGGCGATCCACATCAGCACCGCGACGAAAAACGCCGTGCCACTCGCCCCCACTGCAACAATCCCCACGCCACGTTCACCGAGGTGTTTGCCAGCGAACAAGTTGATCAGCAGCCCAATGGCGGGCGCAAGCACTACAAGCGGTACAAGATCAAAGAAGTTTTCCATGGGCGTTCCTTCGGTTTACGGGATTATGCCGTGTTGACATCTGTGACTGGAAACAAAGCTTGTTGTGAGTTCCGATGTCAACACTACCAAGCAGCCCACTAGTCTTTAAACAG
Source organism: uncultured Anaerolineae bacterium (assembly GCA_965554365.1). GTDB lineage: Bacteria > Chloroflexota > Anaerolineae > Aggregatilineales > Aggregatilineaceae > CAYRNY01. The sequence continues at coordinate 11,081 of CBEVZO010000011.1, read as the reverse complement.
ATGTAGGTTGTCAATGTCGATGCTCGATTTCGTGCGGAAAATCGCCACGATCAGCGCCAAACCAACCGCCACTTCTGCGGCGGCGACTGTCATCACGAAGAACACCATCAGATGCCCATCGCCATTTCCCCATTGGCGCGCAAATGCCGCCAATGCCAGGTTGCCCGCATTGAGCATCAGCTCGACGGACATAAACACCAGGATCGCGTTGCGCCGCAGCAGCACCCCCAACGCGCCCATAATAAACAGCACAGCGCTCAGGAGTATGTAAAGTTCGGTTGCGACTTCAGGTGATTCCATGTCATCCCCCTCAGACGGGTGCTTACTTGCCGGTTTCGCTCGTCGCCGAGTCGTCCAACGACGTGGGTGGATTCGCCATGCGACGCACGACCTGCCGGCGCTGTCCGAGCGCTTCGTGGGTCAGCACAATTGCACCGATCATCGACACCAACAACAACAGCGATACCATTTCAAACGGCAGCACATAGCGACTGAACAGCAACCGTCCGATGTGCGTAGGACTGCCAAACGATGCCCGGCTCTTGGCTTCCAGATCGATCACCAGATCAGAAAACGCATTGCCCGCTTCCCATTGCTTAGCAAACACGATCAGGGCCGTGTCGTTGGGAGCCAAGTCTCGATCTGTGAGTTCGATCAGGAGATTATTGTTACCGGTTTGATACACTCCCAGATCATACTTGCCCTTGTCGATCTGCGCTTCGACCGCCATACCGTAGCCCACGTTCTCGATCAAGAGATCGTTGTCACCATCGCGAACATCTACACCATCCGCCCAGGTAGGCACAGCGTTGACTACTGTCAGCCACAACGTGTCTTTATCATCGTTGAATTCGACTTCATGCGTTGCGACCGCCACTACAGGTATCTCATCACCAGCGCGCCCGATCACCACCAGCGATACCGCCTCACCGTCGTTCAACTCCACCGGCTGCGGAGCCACCAACGGTTCAGCAGTGGCCGGATCATCGCCCGCTGTGAAGATGCGCAGTGTGTACAGACCACTTTCCCAGTGGTCATACTCCGACGCATCCCCAAAATCGACATTGCCCACCAACAGCGTGTCATCAAGATAGGCGTCAATCGCATCAACGTCGTCGGCATCCCGCTCATCAAACACATTGAGTACACGTACATGCGGCGTGATCTTCTGCTGTTCAGTGAACTCAATCTCGCCACCGATAATCGCGACGCTGACCGTGATCAGAAACGCCAACGCCAGCACAATCGCCATCGGCGTGAGCCAGCGAAACTGCGAGGGGCTAAAGTTCAGCACACGCTCTGCGCCCAGCAGCATGATCACAAACAAGAACAACACCATAATCGCCCCAGCGTAGACTGTGATCTGCACCATTGCCAGAAACGGCGCGTTGAGCATCAGAAACAAGAACGCGATACAGGCAAAGTTGAGGATTAAAAACAGTGCACTGTAAATCGCATTTTCGCTGATGAGCATCATCGCCGCTGCAATGACGGCTATCGCTCCTACAATCACAAAAAGCGTTAGTTCCATCGACTAATCCTGTAGTATTTACATGGACACGTTGCAGTGTAGCGCAAGTCATAGTGGAACCCAAGTATCGTCAACCTGGCCTCCCCATCGTGTGCGGGACCCTACTTCGGGTCCTCCATATCGGGGATCGAACGCGTGAATTCCCCCGGTTCTGTCTGGCGCGGCGTGCCTTCTTGCCCGGCAAGCGGCGGATCAACTAGCATCTCTTTGGTCTAAATCGCGTCGCGCCGGTCATGGAACGCCATCCGGTACTCGTGTTCCAACACAATCGCCTCGGTCGGACAAGCGTCTTCGCAGTAGCCGCAGAAAATGCAGCGCAGCATGTTGATCTCATACGTTTTGGCGTACCGTTCACCGGGGCTAAAACGCTCCTCGTCGGTGTTCTCGGCGGCCTCTACCCAGATCGCGTCTGCAGGACACGCAGCAGCGCACAACGCGCAGCCAATGCACTTTTCCAAACCATTATCGTAACGCTTCAGCGCGTGCCGCCCCTTGAAACGCTCGCGTAACGGGCGCTCCTCCTCAGGGAACTCGACCGTCACCGGTCCTTCCAGCACATGCTTGATCGTCGTGGCAAAACCTTTGATGATATTCATCCGCAGTTCACCCTACACAGTCCCTACAGTTACACACACGTTACGAAGCAGCATCAGCATCGCCAGCAGCCGCTTCGGTGTCGCTCTGTTTATTGCGACCAGCCGTCTTGAATGGCACACCTGCCATACGGTCAATTGTACGGACCATCATCGCACCAAGCCCACCACTACCGCCCGAAAGGGTAACAGTCTCAACCCGGCTAGACGGCATAGCGTCGGGTTTGCGTCCCGCGCGGCCCAGCCAAAACGCCAGTCCGCCAAGGAACACCACCCAGCCCAGAACAATCAACAGCACGTAACCAGTGTCGCTAACTTCTTCTTCCAACACAATCAGCACTGAGGTCCATGCCACAGCGACCAATGCCAGCGGCAGCATAACCTTCCACCCAAACGCCATCAGACGATCATAGCGGATACGGGGTAGCGTGCCACGCACCCAGACCATCGCAATCAACAGCATAATCACCTTGAACACATAGACCAACGGGCCAAGCGCGGGCAGATCGTCGATGAAGATCAGGTGGTAGCCGCCAAGATACAGCGCCGCACCAATCACGCTAACCGCGATCATACCAATGTATTCCGCCAGGAAAAACAGCGCAAACTTCATGCCGCTGTATTCAACGTGATAGCCTGCGGCTAGCTCCTGTTCGGCTTCGGGCAGATCGAATGGGGAGCGGTTGACTTCCGCCAATAATGCTATCCCCATGATCATCGCTGCAATCGGATTCTGGAACACATACCAACCTAAAATCGGCGTGCTGTTCTGCGCATCAATGATGTCGCCAACACTCATTGAAGCTGCCAGCATCACCGGGACCACCATACCCAAACCCATGCTTAACTCGTAGCTGATCATCTGCGCTGAGGAGCGCAAAGCGCCCAACATCGCGTACTTGTTGTTGCTCGACCAGCCCGCCAACACGATGCCGTAAATGCCAATGCTGGTGATGCCCAACAGCCACAGCACCCCCACATTTACATCTACAAGACCCTGATTCAGACGATACCATTTGCCGTCAAACCAGGGCACAGCGATTTTGGGGCCAAAGGGAATCACCGCCAGCACCAGTAATGCAGGCACAACCTTGATAATTGGCGCGATCCAGAACATTATTTTCAGCGCGTGGCTGGGCGTGACGTCCTCCTTGAAGATCAGCTTGACGCCGTCCGCAACAGGCTGCAACAAACCTTTTGGTCCGGCGCGATTGGGTCCGATGCGCGACTGGAGAAACGCCAGGAAACGGCGCTCCAACACAGTCGTATACGCAAAGCCTATCAGCAGCACCAAAAACAGGATCAAGCTGGCGATAACGGAGTGGATGACCGCGCACGTTCCACCACCGGCACATTCCACAATCACACTGGATTCACCCGGTCCAAACATGCCGCATTACTCCTCTAGTTTCTCGATACTGCACGTTGCAGGGCTGTCCGGGGTGGGTACGCTGCTCAAGCGTTGGGGCAGCAGCACTGTGCCTGCGGGCGCTTGACCATTGACACGCGCCGTCACATCTATACGCAGATCACCTACGGTCACCGCCACACGATCACCGTCAGCAATACCCCACGCCGCTGCATCCTCCGCATTGATGGCTACATAAGGCTCCGGGACACGCTGGTGCATGATCGCACTTGGGACAAATAGCACGTCGCGGTTATACAACACACGTACCGGCACCACCGTCAACGCACCGAACTTGCCCGCTGCCATGTTCACAGGACGCACATTCAGCCGGTATTTTTCCTTCTCGGCGTTGGCGGCCCATTGGACACCCAAACCGCCCTGGTTAGCATACGCTGTGCCGCCGTAGTACACGTCCTCGCCGCCGATCTGCGGGAACTGCGGCACAACTTCCGCCAGATTGGTATAGCTCATCTCTGCGTAACGCAATACATGCCGCGTGATATCGCGCATGACCAACGCCGCCGAGATACGCGGGCGCTCGCCGCCCTTCATCCGCGCGCCAATGTGCGCGAAGACCTTCCACGCAGGCAGCGGACCATCCAGCGGCGTTTGTGCCATGTAGAACCGCTGCACACGCCGCATCCCATTCGTAAACGTGCCCTCGCGCTCCGCAAAGCTCTGAGTCGGCAGCACAAGATCGGCGACCTCGGCGGTCGGCGTCATAAACTGGCTCGCGACGACTACGAAATCAGCGTCGTCAATCGCCTGTGCCATCCGTGCATCTTCCACCACCGGGTCCGCCCCGCCGATAATCCACATCGCGGGCGCGGCATCCAACAACTTCATGGTCGCTTCCGCTGAGAAGCCCATATCAAACGCGCCTTGTAGGTTCGCGCCGGGCCACACTGGAACCAACCCATTGTTGGCACGCCCCACATGCCCGCTGATGGTCAAGAGGTTCGCCGCCGCCTGCATCAACTCGGCATGTTGGTCCGGTGTCACACCTTCACCACCGACAAACACGACAAGGTTCTCAGCTTCAAGCAGCGCTTCCGCCGCCTGTGCCTGAAGTTTAGGCACGCGCTTACCCTTCAGACCGGCTTCCAGTTCCGCCCAACCGTCCACGCGCGCGTTCAACAGATCGTGGTCCAGCGTATCATTGCGGCGCGCAATCGCGGCAAAACTGTTGAGTACCGCTACCGCAGCGCCATAGTCGTAATGCACCGCCGCTGCTGCGTATTTGTCCAGCTTCGTCGGACGACCGTTCGCGACAACGACTTTCACACCGCGATCCGCTGCCTGCTTAAGCTGCAACCACCAGATCGGCGCTTCTTCTTCCAGATCGGAGGCAATCACCAGCACGGCATCGTCTGGGCCGAGGTCCTGCAACCGTGTGCCAGTCGCCACACCAACCTGCGTCACCTGTTCAACGCCGGTCATCGTCGCGGGCCATACACCGAGTTTACAGTCGCGGTTGGTCACACGCGCCAGCTTACGCAGTTCCCACAAATCCTCATTGGTGAGGTTGGGACCCGCCAGGAAACCCGCACGTTCGCCATGCTCCGCCAGCTTCGCAGCAATCATCGCGTAGGCTTCCGCCCACTCAATCGCGATCCATGTATCATCCTGGCGCTTCATCGGCTGCGTCAAACGTTCCTCGGCGCGGCTATGATGATGTCCAAAACGGCCTTTGTCACAAATCCAGATTTCATTGACCGCTTCGTTCTGGCGCGGCATAATGCGCTTGATCTGCTTCTTGCCGCCAAAATCGCGGTCCCGGCGCGTGCTGGCGCTGATGTTGCATCCCACAGCACAATGCGGGCAGATGGTCGGCACTTCGTCCATTTCCCAGGGCCGCGCGCCAAAGCGGAAGTCCGCTGTGGTCAACGCTCCTACCGGGCAAATGTCCGTCGTGTTGCCGCTGAATTTCGTATCGAACGGCGGATCGCTAATCGTAACGATCTGCAAACGGCGTCCGCGCTCGTGAAAAGCGATCACAGCATCTCCGGTCACCTCATCACAAAAACGTGTGCAACGCGCGCACTGAATACAGCGTTCGCGGTCCAGGAAAATCAACTCGCCCAGCGGCACATTTTTGGCAAGGTGTTGTTTGTCGGCGTATAGAAACTGCGACTCGCCCGATCCATACGCCAGCGTGAGATTTTGCAACGGGCACTCGCCGCCCTTGTCACAGATTGGGCAGTCCAGCGGGTGACTGGTCAGCAAGAATTCGAGGATGTCGTCGCGGGCTTCGCGCACACGTTCAGTTTGCGTGCGGACCACCATGCCTTCGTGCGCAACCTGCGTACACGCGGTTTGGAGCCTGGGGAACCACCACACCTGCGGATTACCGTCCTCATCAAGAAGCGGTTCGCCTGTGGCGCGATCCGTCTGCACACTGCCTTGCTCCACCATGCACACACGACACATACCCACCGGGGCCATCTTGGGATGATAGCAAAACACAGGATTATCAATGTCATGCAGCCGGGCCGCATCGACCAGATTCATCCCCTGTTGCACATGATAGTCTTGACCATCAATGGTTATTTTTACGGTCTCGGTCATATCGCTCCTCAAAAGATCAGAGCCTCAGCACTAAATCATATAAACCTATCAGTTACCGGCTCCGCAGCACCGCAGCCCGGCCTCCGCCCGATCAAGATACGCCTGAAGCACATAACCCCAATCGCTCTCGATCAACAACGCAGTAGCCAACGCTTGGGCCTGTTCAAAATCCGCACGCGCGCGAGCCAGATCGCCCAACACCAGCCACTCTTCGCCCCGCAGCAGATAATGTACGGGAATATCCGGTTCGCGCTGGATCAGACGTGTCAGCGCCCGCATCTGCATCGGGACTTTGGAGGCGTTTCGCGACCTCATACGCCCTCCGCAACAGCAGCTTCAGCAGCGGGTTGTTCTACGTCATCCGACGGTGTAAGACCGACGTAGCGCTCGTATTCCGCGCGGAAATGCTGCACCGTGCTGAGTACCGGGTTTGCGGCGAACTCGCCCAACGCGCACAATGTCATGCCATGCTGCATCTGTTTGGGTACGCGGTCCAGGTTGGCGAGGTCCTGCGGAGTTCCTTCACCACGCATCAGCCGTTCATAAATCCGATCCAGCCAATAGCACCCTTCGCGGCACGGTGTGCATTTGCCGCAGCTTTCATGCTTGAAGAAGTGCATCATCTTCGCCGCCGCCCACACCATATCGGTATCCTCGTCCATCAAAATGAACGAAGCCGAGCCGAGCGTACTACCAAGTTCTGCGACAGCTTCATACGTCATCGGCGCGTCAAGCACATCATCCGTCGCAAGCATTACAGGACCACTCGCACCAGAAGGCAAAATCGCCTTTAGCCGCTTGCCGTTGGGAATGCCTCCCGCCAAGTCAAAGATCAACTCACGTAGCGGCGTCCCCAGCGGAGCCTCGTAATTACCCGGCTTCTCAACATGCCCGCTGATGGAGAAAATCTTGGGGCCAGAGCTTTCCGCCGTGCCAATAGCCTTGTACGCTTCCGCCCCGTTAGTCAAAATCCAGGGCACGTTGGCAAGCGTTTCAACGTTGTTCACCACCGTTGGCTCGTAGTACAGACCGCCGCCCTTTTGCGCGGGGAACGGCGGACGCACACGCGGCTGTCCGAGCAAACCCTGCAAACTGTTGAGCAGCGCGCTTTCCTCGCCGCAGATATATGCACCTGCGCCAAGATGCACACGCACCTCGCAACTCCATCCCGATCCGAGAATATCGTCTCCGACCAGATTGGCTGCACGCGCTTCGGCGCTACGTTCTTCCAGCGCATGTGCAAGGTCCCAGAACTCGCCCCGGCAGTAGATGTACACCGCCTGAGCCTGAATCGCGTACGCGGCGATCAGCGCCCCTTCGATCACCTGATGGGGATTCGCTTCCAGCAGTTCGCGATCTTTGAACGTGCCCGGTTCACTCTCATCCGCGTTGACGACCACGTATTTCGTCTCGGCGTCTTTGGGGATGAAACCCCACTTGCGCCCGGCAGGAAATCCCGCGCCACCACGCCCACGCAGATTCGACTCCAGGACGATCTGGATCACCTCGTCGGGCTGCATCGCGACAGCTTGTTTCAACCCATCATAGCCGCCGTTTGCGGTATAGGTTTCCAACTGCCAAATATCAGGAACGTCACGATTGCGCAGCAAAATATGTGTCATAGATCGCTTCCTGTATTATTGTGTGTTCGTCTATTCGCGCTGGCCCATTGACTTGTCAGAGTCAGTCCCGCGCTACAGAGTATCAGGCCAAAGCCTGCACTTGCCAACACCGGGCCGGGATGTAATCCCACGCTGCCACCATAGACCGCGCCATACACCCCGATGATCACCAGATTCACCAGCAAGAACGGGGTATCCAACCAAAACAGCAGCACAACGCTCAGATAGCCAACTACCAGCGCCACGAGTGCCAACCCATCCAACATCCTACGCACGGTCCAGGTCGTGCCTTTGCCTGTGAGCGCGTCCGGCGCACCATCGGGTATTCCGACCTGCACGCCCTGCAAACGCTCAAAATACGTCACCGTGATCCCGTACCGCGTTGCAGACGGTTGATCCGGCGGCCAGGGCACACGCAGCATCGCGAATGTCACCACCAGCAGCCCCAGCGTTACCACCGGCACACTGCTCAACAGCGCGAACCGGCGACGAGAAGCGGGTAAAGGTATGGCGCGGTCGGACCCACTATACATCATGGTGATCCCGCTTGGTCAGGTAATGAATGTCCCGGTTCAGCACATAACCAGCATCTTCAAACAACGCCAGACTGGGCTGATTCCAATCTTCGATCAGCACGGCGATAACCTGTATCCCCTGCTCCCGCAGCGCACGTTCGGCTGCGGTAATCAAAAACGCTCCCAGTCCGCGCCGTCGGAAGTTTGGATGGACCGCCAACCGGTTGATCCAGCCCTTGCGCCCGTCATGCGTCGCGACCACCACAGCGATCAGGCGCTCGTCGTCACGCACACCCAGCACGGTTTGTGTTCCATTGGCAAACTGCGCCGCAAATTGTGCGCGGCTGTCACGTCCAGCAAGTCTGGTTGGAAGCCCGGCCTGCTCCCACAGTGTGAGGATCACCTCGTGATCCTCGACAGTCAGCGTCAGCGTAACCCACTCATCAACCATCGTGGACTACGCACCACCATTCTCGGGACCGACCTTAGCGGCTTCCGCGCGCCACTGCTCAATCAGCACCTTGACTTTTTCAAGGTCCAGCTGCTCATGATAATGAAAATTGCATTGCATCATCGGCGCTTTGTCACACGCGGCCAGACACATCACCGGCTCAACAGTGAACAGACCGTCCTCAGTCGTACCGCCATGATGCGGGTCCACGCCCAGAAACTCGCACAACGTGACGAAAAAATCGTCCGCGCCGCGCAAAGCACACGGCAAATCGGTGCAGACCTGCAACCAGAACTTGCCTTTGGGCTTCTCTGAGAACATGGTATAGAACCCGGCAATCGAATGGGCCTGCGTGGGATCAATATCACACAACGCCGCCACTTCGCGCAGTGCGTCTTCGCTCAAGTAGCCGTATTCTTCCTGTGCCAGATATAACAGCGGCATCACGGCGGAGCGCTTGTCCGGGTAGGTGTCAAAAATCTTCTGGATACGCTCTGGATACTTTTCTGCCAACACGGCATCTGCTCCACATGCGAAATAACTACGATCCACCAAGCTGCTAGCGGTCGCAGTCGCCAAGAACAATATCGATACTGCCGATAATCGCGACCAGATCGGCGATCAGGTGATCTTTAGACATAAACGGCAGCGCGCTCAAATGAATAAAAGTCGGTGTGCGGAAATGCACACGCCAGGGTTTCGGGCTGCCATCACTCGCCAGGAAACATCCCAGTTCACCGCGTGGGCTTTCCACCCGCACATAGACTTCACCCTGCGGCGGACGGAAACCTTCCGTCCACAGCTTGAAATGGTGAATCACCGCCTCCATACTCTTGCCCAATTCTGAGCGCGGAGGCGGGACGTATTTACGGTTGGCTGAACGCACGGGTCCCTCAGGCATTTGTTCCAGCACCTGATGAATGATACGCAAACTCTGCCGCAGTTCCTCGACGCGAATGATGTAGCGATCATAGACATCGCCGTGTTGGCCCAGCGGCACATCAAAATCGAAATGGTCATAGCTGCTGTACAGGATCGCTTTGCGGATATCCCAGTTCACGCCAGAACCGCGCAGCGTCGGCCCAGAAAGCCCCAGTTGCAGCGCCTCGTCAGCCGTGACAAACCCGATCCCCTGTGTACGATCCAGCCACAACGGATTTTGGGTCAGCAGTTTTTCGTAATCATCGATCTTGGCCGGGAAATATGCGAGGAAGTCGCGCACAGTGGCAACAAACTCGTCCGGCACGTCGCGCCACAATCCACCGGGACGGAAATACGTCGCCATCATGCGCTGACCAGAGACCAATTCGTAGATATCAAGAATCTTCTCACGGTCACGAAAACAGTACAGGAACATACTCATCGCGCCAACATCCAGCGCATGTGTTGCCAACCAAACCAGATGACTCTTGATGCGCGTGAGTTCGAGCAAAATCACGCGAATATATTGTGCGCGCAGTGGCACATCGAGTTCGGTCAGTTTTTCAATCGCCATGCAGTACGCCATGTTATTGCTCAGCGGAGCCAGATAATCCATGCGGTCTGTCAAGACGATGGCTTTTTCGTAGGTTTTGGCCTCCATAGTTTTCTCGATACCAGTGTGCAAAAACCCGATATCGGGAATACAACTGACGATGGTTTCGCCATCGAGTTCCAGCATCAAGCGCAACACACCATGCGTACTCGGATGCTGCGGCCCCATGTTAAGTACCATCGTCTCGCCCGCCAGCGCGCGCTCCGAGACCAAGCCCTTAAGCTGCGTTACATCACCTTCCCAGATGCTTTCTTTGATTCCCGTCATACTATCTCTCCAGCAGCTTATTCTTTGGCGTAGGGCTTGTACTGATCCACTTCGTCGAAGTTGAACGAAAACTGCACGGTTTCATAGCCCAGCGGATAATCTTTACGCAGCGGGTGTCCGTCCCAACCATCTGGCATCAGCAAGCGTCGCAAGTCAGGATGGTCGGTGAACGTCACGCCCAATAGATCAAAAATCTCGCGCTCCGACCAGTTGGCTGCCGCAAACTCCGGCACGACACTCGGTATAGTCGGGTCGTCACTGGGCAACAACACCTTCAACCGCAGCGAACGATTGTGGACCATTGAATACAAGTGATAGGCGATCCCGAACCGAGGTTCCTGGGGAAGATAATCAATGCCCGTGATGTCAGAGAGGAAATTGTATTGCAGTCCCTCAGTCACGCGACAATGACGAACCACTTCAACGATTTTCGCGCGAACAACGATAATGGTGATCTCGCCCCGAAACTCCTCGCTACCCTGAATTGCATCAGGGAAAGCAGCTTGCAGGGCTTCAACAGGATTTAATGCGGTCATCAGGTTAACTCGCCTTACGCTCACTAAGTCCAGTCATGCAGACGCTCTTGCTT
>CBEVZO010000010.1:0-18132 GCA_965554365.1 uncultured Anaerolineae bacterium | reverse complement strand
CCTCCCCCAACGCGAACTTGTTCGCGCCCCCTCCCCGCAGGCGGAGAGGGGCTTAACTGTGTGCTTGCTCCCCTCTTTCTCCCCCTGCGGGGAAAGGGGGGCTGGGGGGGGATAGGGGCCAACATGCACCAATCACGTTATTTTGTAGTCAGACCAAACACGGATTGCTGTTTTTTAATCTGCGTTTAGCGGTGTGCATCTGTGTCCTGTTTGTTTTTTCTTTGCATTGCGGTGGCATTGAGTTTCAGGTTGCATTTTACCGCGCGCTGACGGAGAAGAAGGGCACATTAACGCCTGATATTTGCGTGTGTTTTGAGGGAAAACTCCATGAAACGCTCTGAAATTAATGCGATTGTCCGTGATACTGCTGCGTTTTTCCGCCAGCACCAGTTTTTTCTGCCTCCGTTCGCGCATTGGACGCCCGACGAGTGGCGCACCAAAGGGCCGGAGGTGCGCGACGTAGTCGATTTGGGCCTGGGTTGGGATGTGTTCGACGGTGGGATGGGCAAGTTTGATGAGGTCGGATTGGTGCTGTTCACGCTGCGCAACGGCGCACCCGCCAACCTAAAAGCGGGTAAAGGTGTGGTCTATGCTGAGAAGCTCATGCTCTCGCGGGTGAACCAGGTTACACCGTTGCATTTCCACTGGCACAAGACCGAGGATATCATTAATCGCGGCGGCGGCACGCTGATGATCCAGCTTTACAACGCCACGCCGGACGAAGCTGGGTTGGAGGACATGCCTGTGATGGTGCGTGTGAACAGCATCCCGCGCACCGTCGAGGCAGGCGGGATCGTTGCGCTCAGCCCCGGTGAGAGCATCACCCTCGAACCGTTCTGCTACCATAAGTTCTGGGCCGCCGAGGAGCGCGTGTTGATCGGTGAAGTCTCCACAGTGAACGACGATCACACGGATAACCGCTTCTACGAAGCCCTGCCGCGCTTCCCCGAAGTCGAAGAAGACGAGCCGCCGGAAGTCGTGTTGGTCAACGAATACGCCAAGTATGTGCAGTTATCTTGAGTCTGTAGGAAATTCGGCTCTTTTGGGGCGCAACCTTCCTGCCTTGTGGAGCGGGATTTGCCCCACCAACCTGACTCCCCCTCTCCATAGTTTTCGTTGAGCGCCAGCGAAACAAAACGTCTCGGATGGAGAGGGGGCTGGGGGGTGAGGCCACACTACCTTAATGCCTATGGGCCATCCGCACGGGTGGCCCTGTTGTTATGCACGGCGGCGCAGACGTGATCTCAACTTTCCTCAGCGCCCGGCCCTGCATTGGCGGGATCGATGACGGGGATGGTCACGGTGAACGTGCTGCCCTGGTTTACCTCGCTCTCAAATACAATTGTGCCGCCCAACATCTCGACCGCCTGCTGTGTGATCGCCAGCCCCAACCCGGAACCGGGCCGCGTATCGACATTGCTGCCGCGATGAAACACCTCGAACAAGTGCATCCGGTCTTCGGGCGGGATGCCGATACCGGTGTCGCGCACGCTGAACGTGAATTGATCCGCGCCGCAGGTCAAAGTGCAGCGGACTTCGCAGCCGTCGGGTGAGTATTTGACAGCGTTGGAGAGCAGATTGGTGATGATCTGCCGCAGCAGTTTTTGATCGACAGCGCTCTCGATATCGCTGCCGCCGTTCTCTAACACAATCGGGTGAGTGGTCATACTCTGGCGTAAATCGTCCACCACTTCGTTTAAAAACGCTGAAACATGTACCACGATTAAGTTGAGCTGCACTACGCCCGCATCTAACCGGCCTACCATCAAGATGTCATCAAGCATTGAGGTCATGTGTAACACTTGCTGCTGGATTTTATCAAAGCTTTGTTCACGCTGCTCGGCGGTCATGCGCTCGGTATAGTGTCGCAGCACATCCGCCGCCACCTGGATCGTTGCCAGCGGCGTGCGGAACTCGTGGGAAGCCATCACCACAAAACGCGATTTGAGTTCACCAAGTTCGCGTTCGCGTTTGAGTGCCAAACGCAAGTTTTCTTCGGCCAGCTTGTACGGTGTAATATCGCGTACAGTACACACGATCCCTGATATCTCATCGCCTCGTCGCACAGGGGACAGCCCCATTTCTGCCTGAAACGTGGCCCCGTCTTTACGCCGCGCGATCACCTCAAACTGAATTTTGCGCCCAGCGGTCTGGAGCGAGTTGAGATGACCAGTCAACACGGGGTCGGACGCGGTATCGACGATGAAGCCCAACGGTTGTCCGAGCAGATCGTCCGGGTGGTAGAGCAGCAGTTCATCGAAGGTGAAGTTCGCTTGCTGGATACGTCCCTCACGGTCAGTGAAGATAATCGCATCGCTGCTGTTGTTCAGTATCGCTTCAACGCGTTCGGTGGATTGTTGCAGGGCTTCGGTGCGTTGCTGGACCCGTTGTTCGAGATCGCTGATGTGTTGACGCTCACGGGCGTAGAGCCGCGCGTTGTTGATCGCAATCGCGACCTGTGTGGCGAGTACTTTCAAGCGTTGCGCATCGGTGGGGGAAAAGGTGTTAGGGCGTGAGCTGTCCAGATTGATGAATCCGATCACCTCTGTCCCCACACAGATTGGCATCCCGAGGTAGGAGCGAATCCAATCGCTGACCTCGTTCCCGACCCGCCACCATGACAATGTGTGCGTATCGTCAATAATCACGGGTTGGCATGTGGCGACCATTTTGCGCAGATTGGGCGTATCGTCGATCTCCAGTTTCATCGTGCCGATGTCAAAGCCTGGTGCAAAGCACCCAAAGCCCCGGTGCAGCATCACTGTTGCCGCGCCGTCTTCGATGAGCATGATGCTGGCTGTGTCGAACGGAACCACCTGCTGCACCGTTTCCATGATCGCTTCGAGAATGTGCTGCTGGTCCAGCGTGTTATTAATCGCCAGCGAGGTATCGACGAGCGCCTCAGCTAACAGGCGTTGGTCGCGCTCGATCAACGCCTGGTGACGCAGCGCGATCAGCACTAACACCGAGGTCAATGGCACAAACGTTAACCAGTTGTCATCCGGAGTCGCGGTGTCCAGCGCGGTTTCGAGCGCGAATATGCCTACTACCTGCACGATCACCACCCACAAGGTGGTTCTGAGGGATAACAACATGCCGCTCACCAGCACCGGAATCAGCAAATAGACCAGCAGGCCCATCGAACCGGCATCGGGATCGATCAGCGCAATGGCAAACGATCCGGCTGATGTGAATAGCACTGTCAGCGTGGCAGAGATTGCGTAGTGCCGGGTACGGCCCAAACCGTAGAGGCCGATCAGCAGTGTGACGAAGATCAGTATGACGGTGAAGAACGTGTCGTAGGGCATCACACCGATCAACGACGGCGCTATACCAGTCACAACACCTAACAGGATGAGCGCCAGTTGGAGCGATGACAACAACCGGGCGCGACGTTGCAGTCCCGGCTCTTGAAGCGCGGGGGACGGTTCCGTTAGCCGTTGCCATAGTCCTTGTACAACCGGCAACGGAACCAGTGATTCACTATGAGGCATACCCTGGTTCTCCTTGACCCACCAATGATAACTGTCCCTGCTCCCCGCAGGATAGTACTGGCGACCGTGTCCTAATCGCCGGTGGTTAGATTGTGGTCTAACGCATACCGGATCAGTGCCGCCTGAGAACGTAGATTCAGTTTACGCATCATATTGGCGCGATGCGTTTCCACTGTGCGCCGGCTGATCGACAATTGCTGTGCGATCTCGGCGTTTTTGAAACCGTCTACCACCAGGAGCAGCACTTCTTGTTCGCGTTGTGTAAGTTGACTAGGAGCCTTGGCGTCGTCCTGTGTCGCAGGGTGGAGATACGCCTCTACCGCGTCGGCGAACAGCGACGGGCTAAGGTACTGTTTGCCTGCGGCGACTTGCCGCACCGCCAACAGCAAATCGTCGGCACTGGTTGCTTTAGAAACATAGCCAATTGCCCCTCTGCGCAGCATCTCCGCGACGAACACTGCTTCTGTGTGCATCGACAGCACCAGTATGTGCGTTTGCGGCACGCGCGTGTTGAGCGTGGCGATCAGGTCCAGTTGGCTGCCGCGCACAGACCCCGGGTCAAGCACCACGACATCGGGTTTTAGTGTACTGACTGCGTTTACCACATCCGTCAACTGTGTCAGATCGCGCACGACAACGATATCGGGGACTGTCTCAAATAATGTGCGCACGCCTTGCCGCATCAAATCGTGGGCGTCCGCCAGCACCACACGTAACGCGTTCTCGCGCTGGACAGGGGCTTCGCGCGTCGCTGGTGTGGCTACCACCGAGTTCGAGACTGGTGCTGCGGTCTCGGTCAGCTCCGGCAGCTCCGGCAGCTCCGGCAGCGCCAACAGGGGCACAGCGGGTTCAGTTAGCGGGAGCCGCGCATAGACGCGCGTATGGGTATCGGGCGATGATTCGATCAACAACTGCCCGCCTAATAACGTTACCCGTTCGTGTAGCTCTACAAATGCAGCGGCAGGGTTGACATTCAGTGCTACATTGAGATCGAAGCCGCTGTTATTGTCGCTAATCTCCACACTCAAGGCCTCATCCTCTGCCCAGACATGCACCGTGATCGCGTGGGACAATGCATATTCCATGATCTCCACAAGCATTTTCTGGACAATGCGGTACGCGACAGTTTCCACCTGGGCGGGGAACCGGCGATCCAGCCCGGAGTGTATTAAGTGTACCGGGCCGTGTGCCGGCGCGGTAAATTGATCGAGAAATTGTTGCAGCGCGGGCAGCAGCCCCAGTGTATCCAGGATAGCCGGGCGTAAATCGTGTGAGAGTTGTTTGATACGCTGCAAGATTGCATCCACCATTTGCTGCGCTTCGTCAAGCACGGTACTCACGGCCTGGGGTGGCAATCGTTTACCTATACCGAGCGTCATCTTCAACCCGCTGAGCAGTTGGTTGATGTCATTGTGGAGTTCGTGGGCGAGGCGGCTACGTTCGGCTTCTTGTACCTCCACCAGATAATGCGATAGGGATCGCAGCCGGGCACTTTCGAGCATGGCCTGTTTGTCGAACTGCGCGCGCACGGCAGCGAGCAGTTCTTTGGTGCGGAAGGGCTTGGTGATGTAATCATCCGCGCCAAGCTCCATGCCCCGACGCACATCCTCGCGGGCGTCTTTCGCGGTCAGAAAGATGAATGGAATTGTGGCCGTGACCGAGGTGTTGCGTAGTTCTTGCAGCACCTCAAAACCATCCAGTCCCGGCATCATGATGTCCGCGATGATCAAATGTGGCAGGCGCTCACGGGCCAGTTTAATACCTTGTTTGCCTGACTCCGCACCGAGTGCTGTGAAGCCCTCTATTTCCAACAGCGCTACGATGTTGTTGCGTAGAAATGCTTCATCCTCGATGATCAACACTTGCTTCATGCCCCGCCCTCCGAGCAATGGTTGTTGTGCGTATGGTGGTGTTGCGATGCTACGGTGTACGACCCCACGCGTCAATCAAGCCTCACCTCCTGATCGGCGCGTCCCCAGTGTATGCGTTAATCCTCGGCAGTGGTCAGCATAAATGATCGTTGATGGTCGCTAACAGCGCCGGAAACGAAAATGGTTTGGTAATGTATCCGGCAGCCCCTTCGTTCAGGCCGCGCTGCACCGCGTCTTTACCGGCTCTCGCGGTCAGGAAGAGAACCGGAATGTGTGCGGTGTCCGGTTCATTTTGCAACGCTTGTAGCACGGCAAACCCGTCGAGTTCGGGCATCGCGATATCGCACAGGATCAAATCTGGGCGTTGTGCGCGGGCCATCTGAATGCCCTCCGCGCCATTGGCGGCGGCGATGGGCGCAAACCCTTCGAGTTGCAGAATTTCTACCAAGCTCACACGGAGGGGTTCTCCATCCTCAATTACTAAAATCTTCTTCATACAGCGTGCCCCTTCCGATCAATCTCCGCCATCGGTAGACCTATTATGTATTTATTTTACACCAAATTGACCGCGCCTTCTTCGAGTTTGACGAAAACTCACAGATCACATACCCTATTCACAGGTTGAATCCACCGCAGGCTGGCTTCAGCACACGGTAAATTTGAGACAAAGTGAGCGATGACCAAAATCTTAGTAATTGAGGATGAGCATGTTCTGCTCTTGACGATTCAGCAAATGCTGCAATTTGAAGATTACGAGGTTGTCATTGCTTCGGATGGGGTCGAGGGCGTCGCGATGGCGCGCCAGCATCTACCTGATCTGATCGTTTGTGACATTATGATGCCACGTCTCGATGGTTATGGCGTGTTGCAAGCCTTGCGTGAGGACTCCGCCACCCGCGCGATTCCGTTCATCTTCCTCACTGCCAAAGTAGAACGCGATCATCAGCGGCAAGGAATGGACCTGGGCGCAAGTGATTATATCACTAAGCCCTTTACCCATCGCGAGTTTCTGGCGGCGATTGATACACGGCTCGGCCACCAACGCACGCGCCAGGAAGCACAACTGTCCGAACTCGAAGCGTTGCGGCAGGCCGTGGTGTATGCGCTGCCGCAGGAACTCGGTGATTTGTTGGGCGGTGTGCTGGACCATACCACGCAGTTACTCGATCATGCGGAGACACTCTCGGCGGACGCCGTGTATCATGCCGCGTATCATATTTTTGAGGCCAGCGGTACGCTCCACCGGCAGATTGAAAATTATCTGTTGTACGCGCAACTTGAAATCTTGCGTATGGCTCCCGACCGCGTGATCGTACAGCGCAATTACCGTCTGAATCAACCTGCGGCCTTGGTGCATCGGGCGGCGAACAACGTTGCCCGCCGTCGTGTGCGTGCGGACGATCTGACCCTCACGCTGCATGATGCCTCAGTGCGTATAACG
Organism: uncultured Anaerolineae bacterium; assembly: GCA_965554365.1. Classification (GTDB taxonomy): domain Bacteria; phylum Chloroflexota; class Anaerolineae; order Aggregatilineales; family Aggregatilineaceae; genus CAYRNY01. The sequence goes on along the minus strand of CBEVZO010000010.1, from coordinate 11,326 downwards.
CCCGAAAACCTCAGAAAGATCACCGAGGAATTGGTTGATTATGTGTGCGCGGGGACAGCCTCAGGGCCGGTCGAAGTCTTCACCGTCACAGAAGCGGAGCATTACGTGGTGTGTGTCACGCATCCGCAGCTTGAGCTAGCTGAGTCGTTGATCGTCGCGCTGGAAAGCCAAATGCCCACCGCACAGCAACCTCAAGCCGCCGGATCATCGCTTGGCATTATCATCGCACGGCGATTGCTCGACGTACACGATGGGTATTTAGCCTGGCATAGTGACCCGGCGGAGGGTATGCAGTGGCGTGCGTATATTTTGCTGCACGATGATGAGTGTGATTAAGCGCTAACCAACTCTTTGGCACGGCGTGCCGCAGCCGACGCGTCAGCCGCATAGCCGTCCGCGCCGATGTCGTCTGCATAGGCCTGGGTCACGGGGGCGCCGCCCACCATAATCACGACCTGATCGCGTACTGCTGCCGCATCAAGCGCCTCAATCGTGGTTTTCATATTGGGCATCGTCGTCGTCAGTAGCGCCGACATCGCGATGATCTGCGCGCCGTTCTTGGCGGCTTCGACAAACTTCTCCGGGGCTACATCCACGCCCAGGTCTATGATCTCGAACCCTGCGCCTTCCAACATCATCGCCACCAGTGATTTGCCGATATCGTGGCGGTCGCCCTTGACCGTCCCAATCGCCACTTTCGCGACCGGCTCCACGCCCTGCGCGACAAGGTGCGGCTTGAGCAGCCCCAGCGCCGCCGACATGGCACGGGCTGCGATCAGCATTTCCGGCACAAAAAATTCGCCTTCTTCAAATAACTGCCCGACTTCGGCCATCGCGCTGATCAGGGCGTCGTTCAAAATAACGTTCGGCTCGTGGCCCTCGTCAATAGCCTGCTGCACCTTTGGCACAACGTCTTTATCACGCCCGTTGATTACCAGTTGGCGGATTTCTTCGAATAGTGACATGAAAGTAGCTCCTTAAAACGAGTTTAGTGAAGTGAGTATACATCAGCAAGTGCTGAAGCACAGGCTGGTTGCTGAATCCGAGTTCTTCCCCCCATAATAAGGAAACTTTTAGGGTACAACCAGTAGACTTTGGCACTATCTCGAAAGGACTCTCGGCATGAGCGTTGACTTTGGCCTGTCGCTCCCGGCAGGGCCGCCACCACACCGGATCACCGAATGGATGGACGACATCGACGCCACGTTACAGCACTTAGGGCCACATTTTACCAGTTTGTGGATGACCGACCACTTTTTCTGGGGTGCAGACCCCACGTATGAAGCCTGGACAGTCCTCGCATATATTGCGGGGCGCTGGCCGGATATTACCTTTGGGCCGATGGTACTCGGTCAGAGCTACCGCAACCCCGCAATGACCGCGAAAATGGCGGCGACGCTGCAACTGCTCAGCGGCGGGCGGCTGATTATGGGCATCGGGGCCGGATGGAAGGAAGACGAATATCACGCGTATGGCTACCCATATCCTAGCCCTGGTACGCGCGTCGCGCAGCTTGAGGACACGATCAAGATTTTTAAGCTCTTGTGGACCGAGGGCGGCAGAGTGACTTACCGGGGGCCACAGTATCAGATCGTGGACGCGTACTGCGAACCGAAACCGGAGCCAGTCCCGCCGCTGTTGGTGGGCGGGGGTGGGCGCAAGACGACCCTGCTCGCGGTCAAGTACGCGGATATGTGGAACATGCCCGACGCGCCGTTCGCGGAGTATCGCAAGCGCCTGGACATGATCGAAGAACATTGCGACGCCGAAGGGCGCGATCCGGCAACGCTGCGGCGGAGTTGGTTTGGACGGCTGGCGGTCGGCAAGACCGAGGCGGACGCTATCGCGCTCAGTGATGGTAAGTGGCACGCGGATAACGCGTTCTGCGGTACGCCGGAACAGGTGCTAGAGCAGATGGGGCCGTTTATCGAAGCGGGCGTGGACATGTTCATGGTCGATGTCCTCGGCACAGATGTTCCCGACGTGATCGGCATGATCACGGAAGAGGTTGTACCCAAAGCACAGGCACTTGCATCTAATTGAGCAGACAGCATGTGAGTTGTGAGTCAGAAACGCGGGCTACGTGCCTAGCGCAGCACTCATAACCATTCTTTTGAAGCACACGACAACAGGAGCGAAACCGTATGCAATACCGCACGTTTGGACGCACCGGCTGGCAGGTGAGCGAGATCGGCTATGGGATGTGGGGCATGGGCGGCCAGTGGAAAGGCTCCACCGACGACGAAGCGCGCACATCCCTGGAACGTAGCGTCGAGTTGGGCTGCACCTTCTTCGATACCGCGTGGGCCTATGGCGCGGGACACAGCGAAAAACTGCTCGGCGAGTTGGTACGCGCGCACCCCGACAAAACGTTCGTCACCGCCACCAAAATCCCGCCCAAGAACCGTATCTGGCCGTCGCAGCGCGGTTTCAAGGTGGAGGATGTGTTCCCGCCGGAGTACATCGTCGAATACACCGAAAAGAGCCTCGCCAATCTGGGCCTGGACTATGTCGATCTGATGCAGTTCCATGTGTGGGAAGACGCCTGGGCCGAGGACGAAGGCTGGCAGCGCGCCGCTGAAGACCTCAAGCGGCAGGGCTTGATCCGCGCGATGGGCGTCAGCGTCAACCGCTGGGAGCCGGACAACGTACTCGACACGCTGCGCACCGGGCAGATCGACGCGGTGCAGGTGATCTACAACATCTTCGATCAGGCTCCCGAAGATAATCTGCTCCCGCTGTGCGATGAACTGAACGTCGCCGTCATCGCGCGCGTGCCGTTCGATGAGGGCACGCTGACTGGCAAGCTGACCAAAGATTCCACATGGCCGGCGGATGACTGGCGCAGCACGTACTTTGTGCCGGAGAATCTCAACTCATCGGTGGATCACGCCGATGCGCTGCGTCCGCTGACCCCCGCAGGCATGACGATGGCGGAGATGGCGCTGCGCTTTATTCTCGCGAATCCGACCGTCAGCACGATTATTCCGGGGATGCGCCGGTTGCCGCACGTCGAAGCGAACTGTGGTACGAGCGATGGTCAGGCGCTGTCTGCTGAGTTGATGGCTCAACTGCGCGAACACCGTTGGGACCGCGAGACGACGGAGTGGTCGCAGTAGTGTTTTCTGCACACGATTACGGGGGCGTATTGCCATACGCCCTACGCGACGGGCGGGTTTGTGCGTGTTTACGTATTGACCCACCTCCTGTGCCCCGTTATAATGGCGCACAGCTTGGAGAGGTAGCATAGTCTGGCCTAATGCGCGCGCCTGGAGAGCGCGTGAGCGGAAACGCTCCGTGGGTTCGAATCCCACCCTCTCCGCCAATGACCAACACGGCAGATGGTACACTTATCGTCTGCCGTGTGCGTTATGTATAGGAGACTCCCATGATCACAGTGGATTTCGCTCGCACGCTCTACGACGACAGCGACCCGGTGCATGACTTCGATCATGTGCTGCGTGTGCTGGCGTTGGCACGACGCATCGGCGCGGCAGAGGGCGCGGATATGCGCATCGTCGAGACGGCGGTGTTGTTGCACGACATTCATCGCGCGGACGAAGATCAAGCGGCGCACGTCCTCAATGCCGAAACCGCCGATCACGCGGTGGTCGGGGCGGCGTTGGCGCGCGATATCCTGCGCAAACTTGATCCGGCTTCTGGCGAGGATTTTATCGCCGCCGTCAGCCACGCGATTGAGGCGCACCGCTTCCGCAACCAGATCGAGCCGGAAACGCTGGAAGCGAAAGTCGTGTTTGACGCGGATAAGCTCGACGCGATTGGGGCGATTGGCGTGGCGCGAGCCTATGCGTATGGCGGCATGACGCACCAGAAGCTCTGGGATGATGTTCCGCCCGACTATCCCGGTGGCAGCGCGCATCACACGCCGCATCACGAGTACGTGTTTAAGCTGCGGCGTATTCAGGACCGGATGCAGACGGCGACAGGTCGCGCGATTGCCCGTGAGCGCCACGCGTATATCGCGGCATTTTTCGAGCGCTTGGCGCGCGAGGTGCGCGGGGAAGATTAGGCGCTTCGTCCCACAAATCACGCGTTAATTGCGTAGGGGCGCTGCTCTGCCGCGCCTGGGTGGTTGCTTATGGAATGGGACATTGAGCGAGGATCGAAAAATGCGCCGCATCACGGGATACGGCGCATTGTATTGAAATGCTCTGTGGGTGCAGCGCCTTATTTAGACGACTTGCCGCGCTTGCTGTCATTAGCATAGAAGCCCGGACCTTTGAATACGATACCCACCGGACCGATCAGCCGTTGGACTTGCCCCTGACCGTTTTCACATTCGGGGCAATCGGTGATTGGCTCGTCGTGGAAATGCTGTATGCGATCAAAGCGCACGCCGCATTCTTTGCATTCATATTCATACAATGGCATAGTCGGACCTCCTGCTTATTCTATGTTTCCATTTCATATTATAACGCCAAAATCATAAAAATGGCATAAGATTTTTCGTATACACACGTAAATAATCTGACCCGCCGCGTTGCAGGATCATGCGGCCTGCGGTACGATCCGCCGTGTATGGGGGGTAATACCTTAACGTGAGTAAATTGAGTGGAGCCTTACAGGTATGATCGACGAACCCAAACGCACGTTAGACGATACCAACCCCCGCAAACCCGCTGATCTGGACGCACGGCTGCGTGCCGACGAACCACCGCTCAGCGCGGACGATACGAATCCCAACCAACCCACAGTGCTTGATGCACGTCTGGTAGCGGAAGAACCGCCTATTGCAGACGGCGATACGCATCCCTCGTTGATGACGCGGCAGGTGTTCGCACAGCCCGGCGGATCGGGGCGGATGCTGCAAGCGGTCGCTGTGCTGCTGCTGGCGGGCGCGCTGATTCTCGTGGGACTGGCGGCGTATGTTTGGCTGGATGTGGGCGAGAGTGATGCCGAAGAAACACCCGTTGACGCCAATGTCGAGATGGTTCAGATTGCCCCTGATCAACCCGACACGGTTCGGCAGGCCGATGCTGCCACGTCCACACCAGCGTTGGTGTTGTCGCCGCCCGCGACACAGGTTCCCCCGCTGTTCACAGGTGCGGATTCCGTGTATCCAACGGCGGCAGCGGACGAGATCGCGGCGGCGCTGTTGACACCTGCTGCGGTGATCAATGATGGCGATGCGGTGGCGCGTGCTGCGGCCCCCTTCACAATCCGGCCCGGCACAGCGCGCGCCGACGTGGTGCAGTACACGGTGCGAGACGATGACACGTTAGAGAGCATCGCGGCGCAGTTTGGGCTGGACGATTACTACACGATCATCTGGTCCAACAAAACGAACAAGTTCAATCCGCTGCGTGCCGGGAACCAGTTGAATATTCTGCCCGTAGATGGCGTGTACTATGAGGTGACTGCCAATATCCCGATCTGGGAAGTCGCCGCTGAATACGACCTCGATCCCTACCTGATCATCGACACCGAATACAACGATCTGTTTGGTTCCATACCGGAGACGCTGCTCGTCGAGGGGATGTGGGTTGTGCTGCCTGGTGCGGAAGCTGAGCGTGAGTTGTTCCTCGTCGCGGCGGGGTCCGGGACAGGGAGTTCGGGGACGGCGGAGTATGTCGGCGGCACGTATACGTTGTGGGGCTGCACGGCGAACGTGGGCGGCGGCACGATGCCCTACGGTCGCCCACTGGGGAATTACACCTGGATGCGTGGCATGGTTCCCGGCGGACACACTGGCGTGGACATCGCCGCGAGTGCTGGTGACCCGGTCTATGCGTCGGGCGGCGGGACGGTGGTCTATGCGGGGTGGCAAAACGGCGGCTACGGCAACGTGGTCGTGATCGCGCACGGGCCGGTATTCACGCTCTATGCGCATATGACCGCTGCGAATGTGGGTTGCGGGCAGCAGGTCAGCGCGGGAGCCGTGATCGGCACGGTGGGCAGTACCGGCAACAGCACCGGGCCTCATTTGCATTTCGAGGTTCGCAACGCGCAGTTCAACCTGTTGAATCCGCAGAACTGGGTATCGTTCTGATTGGTTGTACAAGTGCGTAGGGGCGCTGCTCTGCCGCGCCCGGAGCAAGATTCGATAGAGGTTGGGCGTAGCAGAGCAGCGCCCCTACGAGAAATCGACCATTAGGATCATCCATGCCGGACGCTAATCATTCCCCCTGGCCCGTGTTTGGACACGAATGGGCCGTTGAGCATCTTGCCCGTGCGTTGGCACATGGCCGGATGCGCCACGCCTACTTGTTCACCGGGCCGCGCCAGATCGGGAAGACGACGCTGGCACGCGCGTTTGCGGCGGCGCTCAACTGCACCGGTGATGCGCCTCCGTGTGGTGAGTGTCGCGCCTGCACGCTGATCCTCAAAGACGCGCACCCCGATGTGACGATTATTCAGGCGGAGCAGGAAGACGGCTCGCTTAAGATCGATCAGGTGCGCGGTGTACAGCAGACACTTGCGCTGCGCCCGTATGAGGGGCGTTACCGTGTGGCGATTATGCGCCGGTTCGATGCGGCACGCCCGCAAGCACAGGATGCGTTGCTGAAGACGCTGGAAGAACCGGCCTCGCGCGCGGTGCTGATCCTGACGGCGGATGCTGCTGACCGGCTGCTCGCGACGATCATTTCGCGCTGCCAGCCGTTGAACTTGCGTCCGCTGCCGGTGGAGCGCGTGCGCGAGGCATTGGAGTGGCGCTTTGATACGTCGCTGGATGTTGCAAAGACGCTCGCGCAGCTTTCCGGGGGGCGTATGGGGTGGGCGATCAATGCGCTGCAAGACCCCGCGACGTTGGACCGGCGGACGGAGGCTCTGGACGCGCTCGATGCGGCGTTAGCGGAAACGCGCCGTGAACGCTTCACCTTAGCGGAGCAGTTGGGCAAGCACAAAACAGACTTGCGTGTGTTGCTGGATATCTGGCAGGCCTTTTGGCGGGATGTGCTGCTCGTGGCGACGGGTAGTCGTGCCTTGATCACCAACTACGACCGCCGCGACCAGATCAAAGACCTTGCGCAGCGCATCGGTGCAGAGGGCGCGGAAGTGGCGCTGCACGCCACGCGTCGCACGCTGGAGGCGCTGGGGAAAAACGTCAATGTGCGGCTGGCGCTCGAAGTGCTGCTGCTGGATTACCCGGTCCCGTAACCTTGCTGCGGCTGGGTCGGCAGGTTGATGATGAACGTGCTGCCCCGGCCCTGACCGTCGCTCTCGGCCCAGATGCGTCCGCCATGCGCCTCGACCAGCGCCCTGGCAATCGATAGCCCCAGGCCCATCCCGCCATGCCGCCGCGTCATGTGATCCTCGACCTGGTGGAATTCCTCGAAAATGCGCTCTAGTTGATCCGGCGGAATGCCCACGCCGGTATCCTGCACCACAATCCACACTGCGCCGGGCTTGATGGTATAGGTGAGCGTGATCTGCCCGCCGCTAGGGGTGAACTTCGTTGCATTCAGCAGCAGGTTGGTGACCGCCATGCCCAACTTGATGCGGTCCACGACCACGACCAGACTCATCTCCGGCATCTCCACTGTAAACGTGTGCCCCTTTGCCTCGACCATATCCTGCACGTCGTTATGTGCCGATTGGAAGATCGCCGCGAGGGGGATGTGTTCGCGTTTGAGTTCGGCTTCACCCAGCTTGAGATAGCGCAAGTTGGTCATGTCCTCGATCAGGTTGCGCATCCGCAGCGCGCTGTTGAGTACGGCGCTGGCGTGCGCGCTGACCTCGCCCTGTGCGTCTTCCTTGAGGAACGTCGCATAACCGAGAATCACGCTCAGCGGCGTGCGGAGTTCGTGTGAGGCGATGGCGATGAAGTCGTTTTTGAGCTTGTCGAGTTGATCGAGTTCGTTGTAGGCGGCGCGCAGTTGCTCCAGCATTTGCGCGTTTTTGATCGCGATAGCTGATTGCGCTGCCAGCACAAAGATGTTGCGCTCATCGTCGGCGGTCCACTTGCCTTCACGTTTGTTCACGGCTTCCAACACGCCAATCGGTTCGTCTTTGTAGCGCATGGGCACACCGAGAATGGAACGAGTCACGAAACCGCTTGGTGCGTCGGTGCCGCGATAGTGACGCGGGTCCTGTGTTACGTCGTCGATCACTAGTACACGGTTTTCACGGTGGATGATCCCGGCAATACTGCCTTCGAGCGGTACGGGAATTTTGAGCAGGTCTTTTTCATACCGGCTGGTGGTGAGTGCGATAAAGTGGAGTTCTTTAGCGTCTGGCTCGTAGAGCATGATTGACGCAGTATCGGAGTTGGTAATCTCAGCGGCGTGTGCCGTGATGGTTTTGAGCAGCGTGCGCAAATCCATGGTGGAGTTGAGCGCCAGGCTGATATCGACCATGCGCCGCAACGACTGGATTTCTTGTTCATATTGTGTGGGTGATGTATGGTCTGCCATACCCAGCTCCCTTTGCCTCGATCAGTTTGCTCTTGCCCCTGTATGCTGATCGTACACGATAGCGGAAAACTCGGCAATTCAGGGAGTGTAAAAAAACTCGCCACAGTGGACGGGGGTATGCTGTCTGTGATATTGCGCAGGGATGAAGATGTGCGGTTGCGGCGCTCGCCCGGCGCACATGCACCGGGCTACATACAAGCTGGACCGTGAAACGGCCCTCAATTGCACGCCAACCGAGGGCGCTTGAGCGTCCTTCGATTTTGCTGCTTCTAACGGATTGAGTTGGTCGCATATACGCGGCCTCTAAATCGTTTCTCCATTGCACTGTGCTGATGGAAAGCAGACACCTGTTCCCCCCTCTCTGCTTGCGATACTGTTGGCGAACCTGTTTTTGTAGGGCGTAGGGCTTGCCCTACCCAACCGGGCGACGCAAGCATCGCCCCTACAAAACACCCATGAATCGAGTTCGCCAACAGTACCGCTTGCGGGGAGGGGGCGCGAACAAGTTCGCGTTGGGGGAGGGGCTGATCCGTCACTGCATCAAAACCAATGCAAAACGTTAGAACCAGCGATTTTGTGTAGCTGCGGGGTTCACTCCACAGCGCTCCACACAACCGCCAATTGCTACTTGCTAGCGGTGCTGGTTAATCGCGTCGCGGAGTGCGTGTGCTGCCGCGCCGGGATCGTCCGCGAAGATGATCCCGCGTGATGAGTTGATGATCATGCCCGCGCCAGCAGCGTTAAGGCCCGCCTGCACCGTCGCCGCGATGTCGCCGCCCTGCGCGCCGATACCGGGCACGAGCAGCGTCATATCGCCCACGATGGCGCGAATCTGGCGCAGTTCATCGGGGTAGGTCGCGCCCGCCACGAGCATACAATTCCCGTATGTGTTCCAATCATCGCGCACACGCTCCGCGACGATGTGCCACAGCGGTTTGCCGTCCACGACCAAGTCCTGCAATTCTCCCGCGCCGGGGTTGGATGTGCGGCAGAGCAGGATACAGGCTTTGTCGGTGCGCTGCAAGAACGGGGCCAACGCCTCGCCGCCCAGGTACGGGTTGAGCGTGAGTGCGTCAAAGCCGAGTCCGTCGAGAATGCCGCTGACATAGCCCTGGTTGGTCGTGCCGATGTCGGCGCGCTTGGCATCGCAGATCGTCACGATATCCGGGTGTTGGGCGTTGAGATAGGCGAGCGTCAGTTCGAGCGCGCGCAAGCCGAGTACGCCCTGCGCCTCGTAAAACGCGATGTTGGGCTTGTAGGCGCTGACGTAGGGGTGCGTTTGCTCGATGATCCAGCGGTTGAACGCAAACTGCGGGACTGGCTCCGACTGGAAGCGTTCCGGCAGTTGGTCATAGGCGCTGTCCAGGCCCACGCACAGCAGCGAGTTGGCGCGTGCTACACGGCGGTTGTATTTGACGAGAATCGGATTGGGCAGCGTACTCATGCGTCCTCCTGCGGAGAATGGTTGAGGTCTTTGGTGGGCGGTGACGCGGCGATCCAGTTGTGCGGGTCACGCATCCATGTTTCGAGGATCGCGAGTTCCGCTTCGCCGAACATGCCCCGTTTTGAGGCGGCGAGGATGATCTCGGAAAACGGCGTCAGAGGTTGTAACTGGACGTGGGCCGCATTGAAGGCGTTTTGTGCTTCCGCGAAGCCGTAACTCGTGATACACAGGCAGTGCGTGACCGTCGCGCCCGCCGCGCGCAGCGCCTCTACGCCGCGCAGACTGCTGCCGCCAGTGGTCACGAGGTCCTCGACCAGCAGCACGCGTTTGCCTGTCACGTCGCCACCTTCGATCTGGTTCTGCGTGCCGTGTGCTTTGGCTTCTTTGCGCACGAAGACGGATGGTACTTGCAGCGCGTACGCCAGCGCGGAACTGTGCGGGATGCCCGCCGCCGCGATGCCCGCCAACACGTCGTATTCAATGGCGCGCAGCGTGATGAGTTCGCGCAGCCCCTCGATAATCACACGCCACTGCGCGGGCCAGAACGGGAGCCGCCGGTTATCGACGTATACGGGTGATTGGATGCCCGATTTGAACGTGATCGGTACGTGCGGCGTGAAGCCTACGGCCTTGATGTCGAGCAGTGCCGCTGCGACTTGTTGTTGTACCGCTTTGAGTAACGGCATGGAGTTCCCTTCGTTTGAGGTGAATTAGCATTTTGCGACAACCGCGTAGGGGCGCGCCCGATCTCTGATCGGTGTCTACTGCGCCCGTTTTTGACCGCATCCCACCCCAGTCGCGGCAGAGCAGCGCCCCTACGTGATTACCGCCCGACTTATGGCGCGAAGCATCAATGCGCCTCGTCCGCGATGAGCGCCGCGGCTAACGGTCCTCGGAACACCAGCGCGGACCAGTACTGTACTGCCGCCGTGCCTCGCTCGGCGAAATCGCGATACGTGGGTCCGTCGATCACGCCGCCGCAGCCAATCACGTCTACCGGCGAGGTGCGCAGCGCCTTTTCTTCCAGCAGAATGTTAGCGGCCTGCACCGCGTGATCGTGCAGCCGTCCACCGCCGACCCCGGCAATGAGGCTAGCGTCGGTCGGCGCGGGGGCGGCGGTGGTATTGGTGGCGATCACCGCTTCGACGCCGGTATCCTCAAATTCCGCCAACAGCGCGCGGTACTGCGCGTCCGACAGCCCCGGACTCACCTTGACCCACAACGGAAGATGCTGCGTGTTGTCTGCCCTGGCGAGATAATCGACCGCCGCGCCACACAATTCCCGCGCGAGGCCGACGCTCTGGTTGCCGCCGGGATCGTCTTCGGTATTGGGGCAGCTCAGATTCAGCGTGAACCATGTGGGCCGCACGCCCGTCTCGATAAACAGTGTCAGCGCGGCGAGGACTTCCTCGGTTTGATGCGCGGGATCATCCACGCCGGGGCTGACGGCGATGTTGATGCCAAACTGCGAAGGTAGATCGTCTTTGTGACGGGCCAGGAATGCCGC
>CBEVZO010000009.1:0-18171 GCA_965554365.1 uncultured Anaerolineae bacterium | reverse complement strand
TCTCCTGCCAGAAAAAAGCCGGGAGCGCACGCAGCAGCCCCCGGCGTATCAATCTACATCCCGAACGCTATGCGGTTTCTTCTGGCTCCAACGCGCCGTAATTACCATCCTCGCGACGGTACAGCACGCCGATCCGGGCGGTTTCAGCGTTGAAGAAAATAAAGAAGCTGTGGCCTAGCAATTCCATCTGATCAATGGCCTCTTCCTCGCTCATCGGCACAAGCGCCACCTGCTTGCGGCGCACGATGACCAGCTTCTCTTCTTCCTCCTCCTCTGGTTCTTCATCCAGCGGCACTGGCTCCACCATCTCCAGTTCGGGTTCGGGATACCGCCCGCCCCCCTTACGCTTGCGCTTGCCCTTATACCGTTCGATCTGGCGGTACATCTTGTCCAGCGCCACATCCAACGCCGCGTAAATGTCGGGCTGGCGTTTCTCCTCCGCGCGCAGAATTACGCCGCGCGTATTGCGCAATGTTAACTGCGCAATGCACTGATCCTGTCCCTGCTTGCGGCGCTCAATCGCCAAATCCACACGCACCTCATGAATATTGGGCAGATACCGGTCGAGCTTGCTTACCTTGCGTTCGACATGATCCTGCAAACGGCTGGTTACTTCGACATTTCGAGCATGAATCTTCAAGTCCATAACTGTCTCCTTCCAACGTGCAGCAAGAGCAATCCTATACACACTATACAGATGCGCCCGATACATCCGTATGATCCTCATCACTGTTAGACACGGCTCCGGCAGCAGTCGCGCCAAATACTTGCACCGCGCCCGCAGCTCGCAACGCGGCGGCACAGGCCGCCAATGTCGCGCCGGTAGTCAACACATCATCGATCACCAGAACACGCCGCCCCACAACCATCTCGGCATCCGCCACAAACGCCCCAGCTACATTTTCCCGACGCGCTTGTGCATTCAGGTGTACCTGACTCGATGTTTCACGAATCCGCGTTACTGCATCTGGCTCAAACGTACAATCCGGATAATAGGGCGCGACATGCTGTGCCAGCAGGACCGCCTGATTGTATCCACGTTCCGCCAACCTGTTCGGGTGCAGCGGCACAACTGTCACGAGATCGATAGGCCAAGTAGTGCTACGCAGCGCCGTACACATCCATGCAGCGATCACGGGGGCCAACCGCCGCAAGCCATCATACTTCAACGCATGAATCGCAGCCCGCGCCGCGCCCGTGTAATCCACTGCTACACTCACACCAACCAGTTCTTGTGCCACACACGGCGGGGCGAAAGTGAGCGTTGATTGGCAACGTGAACACAAAAAACTCCCTGCACGTTCGCAGTGGACGCAGTGCGGCGGAAACAGCAAGTCGCGCGCAACTGTGACGACCTGTTGTGCAAGGAGGTGTATCACGGTTTTCTGTGCCGCCAACCCCCTATGATGGCGGTTGGGGACAGTGTGAGCTATCCGTTGAGTCTCGGTCAAGTATGCTTCATTTTTTGCGTCCAAAAAGCCGATTACATAGTACCCATAACGCCGGAATCCATCAGAATGATGACCGATGGTCCCAACAACACGATCCAAATCGACGGGAAGATGAGCAGCACCATCGGGATGATCATCTTCACTGGGGCTTGCTGTGCTTTCTCCTGCGCGCGTTGGCGACGCTTCACACGCATCTGATCAGACTGGATGCGCAAAATCTTCGCCACACTCACCCCCAACTGCTCCGCCTGAATCAGCGCGGCGATGAAGCTGGTAATGTCCGCCACGTCCATCCGATGAGACATATCACGCAACGCTTCACTACGTCGCTTGCCAAGCTGAATTTCTTGCAGCACACGCCCGAAAGCAATCGCCAGATCATCGTCCCACTTTTCATAGACCTTACCCATCGCCTGCTCGAAGCCCAACCCGGCCTCTACACAGATCGTGAGCAAGTCCAGCGCATCCGGCAGCGATTTGATAATCGAGTCTTGCCGACGACTGATTTGCCCCTTAAGCTGCAACATCGGCAAATAGTAGCCCATCAAAACCCCGCCAATCGTTCCTGCCGTGCCCTTCATCATGCCATAGTCGGTCATGAAAAAGAACATCACAAACGCACCAACGCCCATGATAATCGTCAGTGCAATCCGCTGCCCGAAGAACGCGAGCGGCTCCATCGTCTGCGATTTACCAGCCAACTCGATCTGGCGTCGAATGTTGTCAATCTGGTTTTCAGGCGTAAAGGACTCTGCCATGCGAGCCAACGCCCGATACATAGGGATAATGATACGATCCTGCGTCGAAAGCGATAACTCAACCTCTTCCAACGTTTGAGGCATGTCATCGCGCGCCGCATACTCTGCCAAGCGGCTTTCGAGCGGATCGCGCCCTGTATCCTCGCGCATACCAACAATGATCAGGCCGCCCAGAATGATAATGCCTCCGGCCAGCATAATCACGATACTGATCGTTCCCATCACAGACTCTCCTGACCGTTACACAGGCCTAGTATTCGATGTCCACAATACGCTGGATAATCGCCGCGCCCGTACCGATCAGACCCAAACCACAACCGAGCATCGGCCACCCACACATGCGATTTTCCACAAGCAACCCCATGTAACTTGGACTCATAAAATACAGGAAGATTGTCAGCGCAATTGGCAACAGCGAAATGATCCAGCCGGTGATACGACCCTGCGAAGTCAACACACTGATCTCACCCTTCAAACGAATGCGATCACGGATCGTATACGAAATCGAGTCGAGAATCTCAGCCAGATTACCACCGACCTCGCGCTGAATGTTGACAGCGGTGTTCACCAAGTCCAAGTCGTCACTGTCCATACGCTCGTACAGATGTTCCAGCGCGTCTTCCATCCTGATCCCCAACTGGACCTCTTGCACCACACGCTGAAACTCTGTCGCTGTCGGTTCAGGCGCTTCTTTGGCGATAGCTTCCATCGCTTGCAGCACCGAGTACCCCGACCGCAACGCATTCACCCACAGCGACAACGTATCCGGCAACTGCTGCTCGAACTTGTTTAGACGCTGCCCCAGCTTCATCGAAACATAGAAGCGCGGGAAGAACAACCCGGCGACAGCAGACACACCCCCCAGAATGGGAGTGCCGAAGATAGAGGTACCAACCACCAGTGCCACCACAGCCGAAATAAGGTGCGATATCATAAACTCGGTGACGGTCAGCTTTAAATCGGCAGCGGCTAACTGCTTGCGCCACTTCTTATGGAAGCCGCGCTCCGACATCGCACTATCCAGGCGTTCAGCAATCCGTTTCTGCTCACCTTCAGGGTCATCTTCTTGCATGCCCCCAAATTCAGCGAGCAAGCTACCATACTCGCTTGAGGCGAGGCGTCCCAGTCGCTCCTCAGCATCATCGCCGCCACGCGAGCGAATGCTGTTAACACCCACGACTAGAATAATGATTGCGAATACACCGGCAACCCCAGCAATCACGAGTTCCATAACGTTACTGGCCTCCCCTGCTCACATTATAATCCGCCATCGTTCACCATCTGTATTGTACCAGCAAACGGCTGGCATCGGGGCAAATTGTACAGCAGATTAGCCCACCCAAACGTGGCAGCGTGCTACATTTTGGTGGGGTTATGTTCCAAGTATCCAGGCTTTAGTACCGTGACATACCGATACCAAACACCGACGGGGGCAAATGCACACCCGCGTCCTCGATCTTGTCCATGAACTTAGGCCGCAGCCCAGTCGGTTTGGTGCGCCCAATGACCTTGCCCGCTTCCATACCGGTCTGCTCGAACTCGAACAGGTCCGACATCGTGATGACATCACCTTCCATACCCTGGATTTCGGTGATTTTCACAATCTTACGGGTACCGTCACGCATCCGTTCCTGATGCACGACCAACTCTATCGCAGAGGCAATCTGCTCACGGATCGCGCGCTGGGGCAACTCCATACCAGACATCAAGCACATAGTTTCCAGACGCGTCAATGTATCCCGCGGGCTGTTAGAGTGCGCCGTCGTCATCGAACCTTCGTGACCGGTATTCATCGCCTGGAGCATATCCAGCGCCTCACCACCACGACACTCACCAACCACAATACGGTCGGGACGCATACGCAGCGAATTAATCACCAAGTCACGGATGCTAACTTCACCACGCCCTTCAATGTTCGGGGGGCGGCTTTCTAGCGCCACTACATGTTCCTGGCGCAACTGGAGTTCTGCCGCGTTCTCAATGGTGACGATACGTTCATCGCTTGGGATAAAGCTCGACAACACGTTCAACAGCGTTGTCTTACCCGACCCGGTACCGCCCGACACTACAGTGTTCAGTTTGCCGATCACAACCGCGCGCAAGAACTCTGCAATTTCCGGAGTCATTGTGCCAAACCGGATCAAGTCTTCTACCGTCAACGGGCGCTTGGAAAATTTACGAATCGTAATCGTAGGACCACACAGCGCAATCGGACGGATCACCGCATTCACACGCGAACCATCAGGCAAACGCGCGTCCACCGTAGGTGAGCTTTCGTCAATACGACGCCCCAACGGAGCCACAATACGATCCAGCACGCGGAGAACATGATCATCATCCTCGAACGTGATGTTCGTGCGTACCAAGTTACCAGAACGCTCGACATAGATGTTCTTGGGGCCGTTGACCATTACTTCTGTAATCGTATCATCCGCCAGCAGCGGTTCCAGCGGCCCATAGCCCAGGATTTCCGCGATAATCGCGTCAAACAGCTTCTTGCGTTCGCCGCGCGTCAACACGATATTTTCTTCAGACAAGATGGTGACAAATAGTTCTTCAATCGTGGCACGCACTTCAGGGGAGTGGGGGTCAACACTGGTATCCAATTCAGCCAGCAGCTTATTCTGGACACGCACCTTCAAGTCCTGATAGTTGCTGCCATCGGGACGCGCAGCGGCTGTACTTCCTCCTGAAGGGGGCACTTGACGTCGTCGTACCTGCGAGAACTTCGATTCGTCCTCTTTGTCCCCACCATCATCACCGGAGTCAGAATCCTGACCTCCGCGTTCAATACGTCTCAACAAAGACATGATCTACCTCCAACATATACTACACTTCCAATGCAATCACATACTACCCACCAAAAATTGACCGCAGCCCACTTCGAGAGCCTGCATCAAGATCATCATCCATCAGCAAATCATCAGGCGATGTTTCGACTATTCCCCGAATTTGTTCCGCCAGAGCCACAATATCGCGGCCTGGTGAGCGCGATTTTTGTTTAGCCACCAGCGGCACACCCTGGTTTACCGCCGTCAACACAGAACGATCATCGGCGGGAATCGTCGCAATCACTTCACGCTTCAGATGATTCTCAATCGAGGCAGTAGGCACAGTGCCCCGCCCACGATCTTTTTCATTCGCCACGCGGTTGAGTACAAACAACAATTTCCGCGCAATGCCCGCCGGGTCTTGCAAACCATCAAAGATGTCCAGCATTTTGCGCACGTTGCGCACCGAGGGAATCGTAGGATTGGCGACCAACAGAATACGCTCCGCGACATCAAACAAACGCAGCGTCATATCATCATACTGCGTTGGCGTATCCACAATCACAAAATCGAACGACCCCGCCAAAATACGCAGCAATTCTTTGACGGCACTGGGCTGCACATCATACGCATGTTCCGGGTGCGCAGGAGCAGTCAACACACGCAACCCACTAGCATGAGTGATCAATACGTTTTCGACCAACTCCTCGTCGAGATCGTCAACGGCCTTGGTCAAATCAGCAATATTGGACTGCGCCTGTAGATTGAGGAACGCGTCTACATCACCAAACTGCAAATTGCAGTCCACTAGCAGCACACGCGTATCCGGTCGCATCAGTGCTGACGCGATATTGGTTGCCAGAGTTGTGACCCCGGCCCCCGCCTGCGGGCTATACACGACAATGATATGCCCTGCCCCCGTCGCATGCACAGCACTCTTAGGCCGGGCATCACCCACGATCGCGGCGGCAGCCTGGGCATCAGCCATCGCGGCTTCCTGCTCGCGGATCGGCGCATTGCGTTCATAAACACGGCGGATCGTCGCGTACAGTTCCTCGCTGGCAATCGGTTTCGTCAGAAAGTCACGTGCGCCGGCCAACATCGCCTGACGCAAATAGCCTGGCTCGCTTTGCACCGACATAATCACAACTGCGGCGGTGCGTACAGATGTACTAATCGCTTTGGTCGCCTGAATACCGTCCATATCCGGCATGTTGATGTCCATCAATACTACATCCGGCTTATGTACCTTTGCCAATTCAACCGCTTCACGTCCAGTGCCCGCCCCGTCACCGCCAACAACCTCAATGTCAGTTTCGAAGGCTAACAACTTGCGCAGATTTTCGCGCGTATCAGGGATGTCATCAACGATCAATACCTTGATGACTTCTTGTCCATCAGTCATCCGTCTTCCACCCTTCCAACTCCCTCACATATCCCAACGGGTATTTTGCTCAACCACAGAAAGGTAACAAATGTGCCGGAAGATACACGAACCTTCCAGGCACATTAATAAGATTGCAGGGGAAATCAACGCTGCGCGCGTTACTACTCCGTCACCGCATGGCCGAGGAAGTCATACAAAGTCGCGATATCGAAGCGGCGCACGCTCGTGATCGGCGGCTCCAACGCGAATTCCAACGCGTTCGGCGGTTCAGCGTTATACACCCGGATCATGTAATCCAGCGTCACAGGTTCAGTATCCGCAATAGCGCCATCGCCTGCCGCACGCAGGGCCAGCGTAATCGGAATCTGCGAATCAACGGCCCAAGTCAAGACCAACGCGTCCTGCGGTGTCACACCCAGTGTAATGATCAACGGGGTGAACGGTGTCGGAGAGGGCAGTTCAGTGGCTGCCGCCTGCTGTCCTTCTGCACCGGTGTCTTGTCCGGGGTCTTCTTCCACATCCTGTTGTGACGGAGTCGGAGTCAGCCCGATGAACTTGCCGGTTTCATCAAAATAGCCCACATGCACCACAAACGCATTCTGCACCGTATACTGTGTCACCAGACGCGGGCGCTGAGATGCTTCGCTGGGGCCAAGTAAGAAACCTTCAGGAGTCAATTGACTGGCTTCAGTACGCCCTTGACGCGGCGCACCAATGCTCAGTTCACCCGTTTCTGCGCGCGTGATGATCGAGATATTGTTCGGTAGACGAGTCTGGAAATCCGGATCCACATCCACAAACAAGAACGACAGGATCACATCGACAGAATCGCCATCTTGAATACCATAGGCCACCTGCCCAATACCTGAAGGGTCGAGGGGCACTGAAACTGCAACCCAGCTCCGACCATCCTGTGGCAGCGAATTCAACATCGCGGCGGCATCGCCCCCTGCGCTGGCAATTTTAGAGATGTCGTCCACTACATAGCGTGCGAGAATAGGAGACCCGCGAAAGATGTCGGTACGGGCGATCTTGCCAACCACCTGATCTATATCTTCGGCAAGGAAGTAATTCCCTGGTTCTGGCAGTGCCGTAATCGGCCAACGCTGGAAATCGAGGCCATCTCTGGGAATCACCATACCACGCGACAAGCTCTGCAAGGCCACCACGATCTCGACCATGCCTTCCATTTCATCGCCGCCACCATCACCGGGTGTGCCATCTTCCCCGTCGACAGCCACATCACCTTCGTCAGCGCCCTCATCACTGCCACCTATACCGCTCAACAACACGACAGCAACCACTGCACCAAGCAGGATCAATGCACCGACCAAAAATATCAATCGTCTTCCCATTAGTTTCCTCCCGAAGGATTGAGTATGAGCCAGCCAGCGCCCAGACAGGTCTTCAGTCCTATCACACTCTAGTGTAGTCTGATCAGTAATTTACGCAAACAGTTCTATAGTCCCATAACGAAAAGTTATGAGACTATAACCGGCGAGCGTATCCAAATCATACCCTCGCCAATCCGCTAATCAAACTCCAGATCGGCGGGTTCAACTTCTGCCAGCGGCAATGAG
The DNA here is from genome assembly GCA_965554365.1 of uncultured Anaerolineae bacterium. Taxonomy (GTDB): domain Bacteria; phylum Chloroflexota; class Anaerolineae; order Aggregatilineales; family Aggregatilineaceae; genus CAYRNY01. The sequence goes on along the minus strand of CBEVZO010000009.1, from coordinate 10,224 downwards.
ATCGCATAACGGCTCATCTCTTCCTCACCGCTATGCACCTCTAGCATCCCTCCGACCAACTCGATACGCTCGCGCAGCGTGCGTAATCCAAACGTATCTTCGCGATCTTCGGAGGCGAACAACTCAACCGGCTCAAAACCACGCCCATCATGCTCAATGGTCGCTTTGAGCCATTCCATCGCTACATCCAACACAATAGAAACTGAACGTGCCCCCAAGTTGTCGCGTGCATTGCCCATAATGCTCTGCACCGACCGGAACATCATCACTTCAATATGACCGGGCAAACGTCGCTCATCGCCCAAGATACTGAGCTGCGTGTCAATCCCCGTTTTCTCCTGGAAAGCCTCCACATAACGGCGCACCGTCGGGACCAACCCCAGATCATCCAGCATCATGGGACGTAGATCGAAAATGAAATCGCGCACCTTCTGGAAGGTGTTACTCGCCGCCGCTTTGAGATTAGTCAATTCCTCTTTCGCGCGATCAATGTCGCGATCAAAAAGCCGCTGACAAATCTCGGCTTGCAAGATGAAATTGGTCAGGGATTGTGCAGGACCATCATGCATTTGCCGGGCCAGGCGTTGACGTTCGTCCTCTTGTGCCTCGACCATGCTCACGATAGCCTTTGTGGATAGCCCACCTTCGCCGGAAAACAACTCCGACACGCGCCCGCCACCCATGCTCGCAGGCAGTTCTTCATCTCGCACGCCGCGCAAACGGTTCAACAAGCGCCTGAGCAACTCTTCCAGATGCCGTAATTCTTCCTGGTTGCCCTTCAGCTTATCCAACTGCCCTTGCATCGAGAGTAATCGCGTTTTGGCCGCCATCGCATTATCGTAGGCGGATTTAATATCCGCACGTGGCACTGTATCGAAGTTCTCCTCCACGCGATTCAAGCGCGCGCCGATGGTCACATTACGCTCGCGCATCTGGTCTACTTCAAGCTGGGTCTGATCAATGAGTTGTTGATTCTCTTGCACCCGTGCCTGAGTCTTGTCGTATTCAGCCTGAAACTCATCAATCAGTTCGTCTTTAGTTGTCGTAGCGCCCTGAGTCATGCTCTCCTAGCCCTTCGTATCAGTCAGTATCCCCATATCCCGATGAGGACGCATCATCATCCTGATTATCGGCACGCACCCACCCATGCTGCAACGCATGTACCGCTGCCTGGGTACGATCGCGCACATCCAGCTTTTTCAGTATCGATGTCATATGGTTTTTAACCGTTTGGTGGCTAATGCCCAACAATTGCGCAATCTCTTTGTTGCTTTTCCCCTGCGTCACATACCGCAGAATTTCCATCTCGCGCGGGCTGAGCGGCACAAAATGCTCACCGGGATCAACCATATACGGGCCGGTCATCTCCTCAACTCCAGCATCTAACCAAGCGTGTAACTCTTCTTGATTAAACACCTGGCCCCTTACCACAAACAATCCACGTGCCACCTTGCGCACAATATCTACTAAAATCTCTGGCTCAATTTCTTTAGGACAGTACGCCGACCCACCGGATCGCATCGCGTGCAAAATTTGCTCTTTGTTGTCATGTGCGGTCAACAACACAATTGCAGTGGTCACATGCTCCGACTTTAACTTACTCGTCACCTGCAACCCATTCATGCCGGGCAAATTGATATCCAGCAACAACACATCCGGCTGATGCAGATGCACCAACTGAATCGCCTGCTCTCCGCTTTCCCCCTCGTCAACGACCACAATATCATCTTCTATGGTGAAGATGTTAAGCAATCCCTGACGAAATACTGGGTGATCGTCAACAACCACCAAGCTGATTGGCGATCCAGATTTCGCACCCTGGTCTTCTGCCATCGTTAAACACTGACCTCAACTATTCATTCAGCAGCTACCTAAACCCACCATCTTTCAGCGTGAGTATATCATAGGATATCATAGGACGGAATCGGTCAGCAAGCAAACTCCCTACTTGCCGCGTCATATCACGTTTTACTCGCACGTTGCAGACCAATGCAACGCATAGATCGCCATGTTCCAATCCGGTTCCCCAGCAACTTCAGGGGCATACGGCGCATTAGTGATGAAAATCGGCCCTGCCCCCAAGCGGGGATCATCCTCTGGAACTGGTCGCTGATCGGGCAACACCATCAGATAGCGCGCACCACGTTCGCACATCAACTGCATTAACGCTGCGTCATCCGTGATGATCGGCACAATCTCCGGGCTGACCAACCCCGCCAGATCGAGAATCGGACGCGGGGCATAGTAACCGAGCGCGCCGATATCATGCACGGCGAGTAGTTCGTCGGGCGGAATGTTATCCGCGACCCAGTGTGCCGTAGCGACCATTTCGGTGTTGATAATCCGCACATCCGCGCCATACTGTCGCGCCCCGATCACGAAAAACCCGGGCACGAGTCCCACCGCCGCCATTGCCAGCGTGCGTGTCAATACCCGGCGTGTGGCCGAACGCCGTCCCGCACGCAGCAGCAGGAATGTGCCACCCACGCCGTACAAAATCAGATGTGGCAGCACAGGCATCACATAACGTCCATGCTGATACGTGACTGGCAGCCGCAGCGCATAAGCCGAGAGTTCAACGAACGCCCACACAAACGGCAGCAGCAACACAATCGTGCGCCGGTTGGAACGTGCGCGTTGGATCACGTTGGTAACGCCCACCATCATACCGGGGAGCAGCAAGAACTGCCCACCCGCGAAAATCTGGACCAGTAATTGCAAATACCGCGTGCCGATGAATGTCTCGCGTGCCGTTGCATACTCCGCTTGTTTGGCAGCGGAGGTGTTGGGCAGTAACGTGCCTTCAATGTGCAGATTCAGCACAAGATAGGGCGCAACGCCGATCAACCAGCCCAACGCTACCCCACTTCCCCACACGACATAACGTGTCATCCCGGCGCGGTCAAAACCCTGCGGCCATCCAAAAAACGCGAACAGTCCCGCCAATCCAACTAAGCCGACACCCTCAGGGCGTGTCAACGTCAGCAGCGCCCCCACGATCCCAATCACCGCGCCTTGCATGAATATCCAACGCAGATTGGCGCTTTCCGACTCAGCTTGCAAGAAGCGCCACAGCAGCCACACGAGCAGCAAACTCAGCGTGCCGAACAGCATCGTCTCCATGCCCGCTGCCGCCGCCCACAACAAATGCCACGTCGTGACCAGCGCCAGCCCAGTCCACACACCGATACCGCGCAGATCAGGAAACAGGAGCAGCGCCATACGCCGGCTGATCCATCCCGCCGCCGCCAGCGCGACCGCACCAAGCGCAAACGCCCACACGAAAAAATCAAACGTCAGCACGTAGCCCCCCGCCAGCAGCACGGTGTAAAGTGGCGACGTAGAGGCCACGCTCGCTTCACCGGGCACAAAGGCCCACTCACCGCGTTCGGCCAGATTGCGTGCATAAGTCTGGTGAATCCACGCATCATCCAGCGGGAACCCGACCTCGTGCATGGACGCCGCTGCGATCACAAATCCGATCACGCCCAGCACCGCCATGATGCCGATCAGCACATCCTGCCGTTGTACTTGACCTTGTACGGGCCACCGCCCAATCGTCACTCGCCGCGCTCCCCTAACACAATCTCAAACAAACGCCGGTCGTCGTCCGGCTCTGGCGTGCCACCGTCATACACACGCACCAACCGCAAAAACGCGCGGTCGTCGTCGCCCAGAAACAACGCCGTGAACGGCTGCGAGCGGTTCACGTCCAATAGCAAATGCGTCACGCCGTAGCGCGCTGCGATCTCCGGCACGACATCCGGCTCGGCGTTGGGCACAACCACACCCGACAGCCCCGCGTGATAGTACAACGCCGCCGGATCGTTGACCATCAGCACAGCGTCTTCCGGCACATCGTCGGCGAGTGTTGCGTAAAAATCGCCGTTGTCGTTCCATCTCGCCAAGCGTGCTGCAAAAACACCCACGCTCAGCACAAACGCCAACACAATCAGCGCGCCGCTGAATATCGTCTGCGCCTGCTGGCGCCGCCAGCGCCGCCGCCGTGCTGCCCACTGAATTCCAGCATCCAGACCCACGATCCCGGTCGCCGCCCAGAACGGTAACAGCACCGCCGAGGAATGGAACAATCCGCCCCGGTAGCCAGGAAACGCAAATACAAACGTCATTGCGAGGTGCAGCCCCAGCGCATACCAGATCACGCCGAGCAGCAGCGGATCGCGGCGGCGCATCCATAACCCTGCGAGCGCGAACGGTCCGAGGACTACCCATGTTTCGACAGCAATGAATGTGCCGAGGTTGTTCGCCAGCGCTTCGAGCCGCGATTGCAGGATATTGCCGAGGCCCCAACCCCAAAACTCTGATGCACTGGCCCCGGCGGGATAATTGACCAGTTCGTTATAGTCGCGCATCCAGATCGTATCCGTGCCGCCAGTGGGCAGCGGCGTGCCAATCTCCGACAGATTGCGCACGAACCAGGGCGTCATCACCAACAGATACGCCAGCACACCCGCCAGCATCACAGTCAACACACGGCGGCGATCAAAGTCCGCATCGGGCCACCACGCCACGATCACCAATACGATCACAAACAGCATCCCATCAGCGCGTGTGAGGTGTGCCAGCCCACCCAAAGCGCCGCTGAGTACATACCAGCGCCAAGCGCCGGACTCACGCCCGCGCCCCATCGCGATCAACGCACCTGCGCCGACTAACCCGTAGAGCGCAAACGTATCCGTCGTGGTCCAGAACGGCGTGAAAAAGCCGCTGAACAACACCAGCAGCGCCGCCAGCCACGCATGACGCCGTTCCCCGCCGATGCGATATCCTAACCACCCGGCGAGTGTCACCAATCCGGCAAAGCACAGCACCGACGGCACTTGCGCGGCACCGAAATGCGCCCCCAAGAGCGTCATGCTCCCCGCCGCCACCAATGATTCCAGTGGCATCCAATAGGTGTGGCTCGGCCCCGGTAAATCGTCCGGTGCGTTGACATACACCCACAAGTACGGATCGGTCAGGTCATCGCCCTGCGCGAATCGCTGCCCACCGTTGAAGTAGTAGTAGGCGTCAGTATACCCTGGCTGACGTATCGCAACCGCCAACAGCGATCCCCACACTAAAGCCAGCAGGAAGATAATCCCGTAGAAGCGGCGACTCACGTGGCAACCTCCTCATTGATCACAGGTAGCGCTTCCCACCAACGACGGCGCGTGAACCACAACACGATCAGCATCGTGATGGGCACGATCACATACATCGATGTGTGTTCAAAACTGCCGTCCACCGTGAGCAAAAACTGCACCCAGAACACGATCACCGTCACCAGCAAGAACAACGCAATCCACACATTACGCTTGCGGCGGCGTCCGATCTGCCGGAAGTAGAACACCAGCGGAATGGTGAAAATCACAAAGTGCGGCGTGGCGGTGCGCAGCGCGGAGAGATGCGTGATCGTCAGCGTCAGCATGATCACCCAATCGAAGCGTTCAGCCTGCCCGCGCAGCAGCACACCAACCCACGCCCACAACATCACGCCCCACAGCGCCAGGTTGACACCCCATTCGCCCACCGCACCGAGGCCGAGGTAGTCCTGCATCACAATATTAACCGGCGCGCCGATCACGGTGTAATTGGGATATTCGCGCAGTTGGTCAGTCCAGCCCTGCATCCAGTCCGGCTGCAACACAAACGACGAAACCATCAACGCAATCCACATCCCCGCGAACGTCACGACGAACGCCACACGACGTGTCCGCACACCCCACAGCAGCAAAAACGGCACGAACAGAAAACCTAGCTGCGGCTTCATGGTCGAGAGCGCCAATATCACGCCCGCCAACCGGTCGCGATCGCGTGCCAGCGCCCAGAGGACGAGTACCTGCATCAGGTAAATCACGTTGCTGATCTGCCCCAAAATCAACCCACGCGCCGCGTAGTATTGTAACAGCGACCACAGCAGCAACATCGCCAGCAACCAGGGCGGTGGCTTCCAACGGAAGAAGTCCAACAGCAGGAGCAGCGCCACAATAAAACACACTTCCGACGCCACCATATATATCGCGGACGCCCACGCAAAGCCGACAAAGTCCAGCGGCAGCATCAGCCACAGCGTGTATAGCGGATAAGCGTAATAATTTGGGAATTCGTCGCCCTCGGCAGGCCGTCCGTAAATACGGGTCTGAATATTGATCGTCGTTTCGTCTTTGTAAGGGTCCAACCCATCGCGCCAGAAGGAACGTCCGGCTTCCCACACTGTAAGAAAGTCATTGTGCCCCGGATGCGGTTCTGTCAGCACATCGTGCGTAGCTTTCACATTCACCACGATCAACACCAGCAAAATCGCGCCGCCGATTATCAGTTGCCACTGTTTACGTGTCATCATCCCTACTCGTCTATTGTGGACTCACACAGCGCCTGCCGTGCCACGTCATCCGGCGTGGTGAACAGGTACACGTTGAGATCGCTGAAAGATCGCACTGCCGCTTCCATATAATGCGCCCGCAGCCAGCGCAGCGAGTCATACTGCGCATTGTCGGGATCGTCCTCAACCAACTCGATCATTTCTTCTTCAAGCTGCTCAAACGTCACATACCATACCCGCGCTGCACCCCCTGCCGCCACCGCGATACACTCATCAGCTAGCAAACCAAGCATCTCCTGCGTGGGCACGGCGAGCGTATCCGAGCCGGAGCCGGGAATATCGCGCACATAACGCTGCGCCAGAGCATCATGCGACACATCACGCCCATAGTACACCATCGGCAGCATCGTGATCTTGTTGCCATGCACGATCACATCATCCGGTGCGTACTGGTCATCCAGATAGCCCACCGCGTCATCAAACGGCGGCGTGGGAAATGTGTCCCAGGTGTAGTGCGTGACCAGTCCGAACACCATAATCACGCCCCAACTCACCGACAGCACGATCACAATCAGTCGCGGCAGGTCAGCATGTGTGAACAACCACGCCAGCGCAATGTAAAACATCACCGCCGACGGCAGCAGTGTACGCGGCAAAAACACCGGCTGAAAAATGTACGATACGATCCACGTTAGCACCATCGGCATGAACGCCAACCACAGCACCCACTGCACCGGGAGTTTATCCTCAGCGTTGACCTGTTGATCACGCAGCATTGTGTAGCCGCGATACAGCACAAACACGGTCAAAATCGCAGCAAGCAAGAACGTCGGCAGCCACCACCCCGGCGCAAAATCGAGATTCACCGACACAAACGAACGCAGTGCTAGCCACAGATGCAGGATATTCGGCTTCGCGACCCAGTATTGGCGCAGCTTGGCAAGTTGATCCGGCAAATTCAGCATCCAGGGCAAGTAAATCGCCAGGGCCAGCAGCGAGGCCGCCACCGTGCGCACAATCCGTCGCCGGTCGCGCAGCACAAACGGCAGCAATCCGAGCGCGAGTAGTGACATCGCCGCCAACTGCTGCACATACATGCTGACGCCCGCCAGTACACCAAACGCGATCCAATAGCCGATCCGGTCGCGCTGCCATGCGCGCCAATATACCCACGTCGCCAGCGTCAAACTCAGCGCCATGAGCGCGTACATGCGCGTTTCTTGCGTATATTGCACATGAAACGGCGCGATGGCAGTAATCAACGCTGCCGCCAATGCGGTCTGCTCGCCGAACCAATCCCGCGCCAACACAAACACCGCGCCCACCGTCAGCACACCGAGCAGCGCGCTGTAGAGACGCACAGCAGCCACGCTCTGTCCGAAGATGTCCATCCAATAGTACAGCGATTGGTAGTACAACAAGGGGTGCTCTTCTGCTGCGCCGCCTTCGTCTTGGGTCAATGTGCCGTCGATCATGGCATCCCAGCCGGTTTCCGCAAACAGCACCGCGAACGCCTCATCGTACCACAGCGTGCGCCCGCCCAGATTGATCAGTCGCAGACCCAACGCCAGCAACAGCACTGCCGCCAGTCGTGTCCAGGTGTGTGAACTAAGCTGCTTCAAACACATCCTCCCCCCTCAAACGCCGTATCAACGCCACCGCCAATCCGATCAGCAGCCCCGTGCGCAAGAGAATCAACAGCACGAACACCGAGAGTTGAGCATCCGTGATCGCACCGCCTGTTTCGCCTGTGCGTGAAAACAACACCGGATACTCCACAAAACTCATGAAGCCCAACACCAGCACTAACAGCACTCCGACACGATGCGGGTAATTCAGCAGAATCAGCGGCGTGAGCGTCAACGCCCACTGCGGACTCCAGCCCTGCGCCCACAGGAAAAACAAGACCAGCGTCACCGTCACAAACGCAAGTAGACCAAGATCGTCACGCCGCTTCGTTTGCACAAACACGACGCCACCCAGAACTGCAAAGGGCACAATCCGCAGCCACGCCGAAATCACGGGCGCGTTGCCGGTGGGGTCGTAAGCTGTATCCGCGTCAAACCGCTGGTCGGGTGATGCGAAATGCCCGGTTGCCCGGTTGCCATCGATCAGCGCCCAAACGGTCTGGTACGACGACTTGTGTGCCTGCGCTGCTAACGACGCCCGCCCCAACGATCCGCCCCATAGCAGCAAGCCACCAAACACTAACGCCGGAAGCATCAAACTGAGTGCCGTATACCGCAGCGCGAACGCGCGCTCACGGAAACGCCACACAGCCGGTAGCACCAGCACGCCCAGGAATTTCGTCAGCATACCGCACACTGTCGCTAACGCCGAACGATCCGTGTGGCCTTCCAGCAGCCACCACAACGCCAGCAGCAGCAAGAACACGACCAGTGGCTCGAAGTTCCACCAGGGAAACACCAGTGGCCCCGCCAGCAACGCATACAGCCAGGGCAGCGCGATTGCGGCTCCTGCACCGTGCAAACGCTGTGCCAATCGTCGCAGCAAAATCAGATTGCCCACATCCACCACAATCAACAGCAAGCCCAACATCGTCGCCCAGGTCGCGTAATCCACCGTGCCGCGTATGCTCATCACGCGATACAGACCGATAAATATCACGCTCCACACAGGCGGAAACTCGTACCAGTAATCGCGATAGGGCCAGTCGCCGTCGTCGCTAAGCTGCGCGAGTTGGTAAAAATACTGGAAATCACCAAATGTACTCAACCCGCGCTGCACCGTGCGCGGTGATCCGTCGTCCCGGTACAGATCAAACGTATACGGCTGATACACAAATGCCAGCGCCAACCGCAACATGATGAACAGGTATAGCAACAGCCGAAAATCCGCCAGTAACCCTAACGCGGAGTCGGCGTCACGCTCAGCCATGCCCCGCTCAGCCATCGACGCCCGCCCGCACAAACAGCGCCGATCTGCCGTCATCAAACTGCTGCTCGAACCACACCTCCGGCATGGTGCGCAACATCACCGCCAGTACGCTCTGGGCCTCAATCGCGATATAGCTGACATCCTGTTCGTCGAGCGCCTCGGCCCACCCCTCACGGATGAACACAATATCGAGATACTGCCGCAGGAACGCATCATCGTAGAGATCGGTGCGCCCATCCACATAAACCGGCACATCCGGCGCGGCGAACATCAGATAGCCGCCCCAGTTATAACTGTTGAATATTTTCCCCGGCGGCGGCGTGTCATCCAGATACGTCGCCAGTTCCACCGGGAAACGGTCGCGCTGCGCCTCGCGGACAAGTTCTGCATCCAACGCGCTGACGATCTTCACCAGTGCGCCGAACAGCACCAATATCAGCAGCACCCAGTTGAGCATTGCCATGCGCGGCGTGATAGTACGACGGAGACGTAAACGCCAGCCGCGATCTTCCATCCACGCATTGAGATGGCGCGAAAGAACCGGCGTCGCAACGACGGCAAACACCGCGATATTACGCCCTGCTGTCAGCGCGAGAAATGCTGTGCCCGTCACAAGGGCCAGATCGGTCCAGTCGATACGGCGACTGCTCAGGCTCGCCACGCCAAGAATACCCAGCAGCAGCAGGATGAACGGCCACGTTTGCGGCCCGTGAAAGTCCGGGGAAGACCACTCTTGAATGAAGTCTTGCAGCACGCCAATGCCTACCGTGCGGAACGGGTAGCCCAACATGGTCACACCATGCGGATTCAGCGCCACCACCGGAATCGACACCAGCGTCACCAGCACCAGCTTACGCAGACGGCCCCACTTCACGACACGCTCATCATCGGGATCGAACAGATTGCCGATCACCTCACCCACAATCGCGCCGATCATGAAAATGAAGCCAATCACGAAACCGCCGTGCAGATTCACCCACAGCAGGATTACCGGGGGAATC
>CBEVZO010000008.1:0-19321 GCA_965554365.1 uncultured Anaerolineae bacterium | reverse complement strand
GAGGAACAGTTTGATTTCTTCCTGCGTTCAATCATGGTCGAAACGGTGCGCAGCGGCGCGCTGCCGGTGCTGAGTACGTTTCCCTACCGCCCAGAGTTCCCTGAAAAATCAGTGCTGTACAATCAGATTGTGGTGCAGATTGCGCTGGATTACGACCTGCCGTTGATTAACCTGTGGCTTGCGTTGGCAGAGCTTCCAAATCAGGGCGTTGATCCCGAAGAAACTACGCACATGACGACGCCACCCAGTGGCGCGGTGTGCTACTTCATCGGTGAGAATATGCAGGCTGGGTTCACTGTTCGCAATCTGTTGACGTTGCAAACGTTGGAGTCCGTGCTTCAGGCGGCCAACGCAGAATAATCTTTGCGGAACAACCTTTATTGTGTGCCGCACATGGTCCATTCACCGTCCAGTTTGAGGGCGCGGTAGGTGAGATCGGGCAGCGCTTGTTCGCGTGGGTCTTCGCCCCGATATTGAATGACAATTGTGCCTTCGCAGGTCACGAGCGTGTAGTCACCGTCTTCACCCGCCTCGGTGCAGGTGAGGCCGTTGATTTTCGCATCTACCGATTGGAAGGACGCTGCTTCGGCGCGCGCTTGCGCTTCCCACTCCGGGCATGAGGCATCAACGAGTTTGTCCTCGTCTCCGGCGATGCGTGCCTTGAGGTATTTCTCAATGGCGTCGGTGGCGCTGCCTTCTTCGGCGCAAGCGGTGAGGATCAACATCAGGATTGTGATCAACAGAACAAAACGGCGCATTATGTGTTCCTTTGGCAATGTGTCGCTACAATCAAGCTATGAACGCCGCGATTATAGTGGATTGACCATTTCAAGCCCAGTTCTGGTGTAGTCCAGAGTGGGTGTTGGGAGGATGTTGTGATGCGATTGTTGCGTATGAGCGTAAGTGTTTTGATCGGCGTGGTGGTGGTGCTGGGTGTGGCGCTGTCTGGACAGTGGATGTCACATTCGACAGCGCGCGCGCAGGATGGCGGTCAGTGTGAAACTGTGGCGGCCCAGGCATTAGCGTCGGCGCAAGAGGCATGTGCCGGACTGGAGCGCGGTGACGTGTGTTTTGGTCATGTTGGTGTGACCGCGACGATGTCCGGTACGGATGTGTTGACTGCCAGCGGTGAACGTGTGGCGGTTGCTGATATCGACACATTACAGACTACTGCGGCAAATGTTGAGAGCGGCGAGTGGGGTATTGCTGCGCTGCAACTTCCGGTGGGATTGCCCGACACCAGTACAGGCGTCACGGCGGTGTTGTTTGGTGCTGCGCAGATGACGCGTCCGGCGCAAGTGGCCGCTGATCGTCCCACACTGACTATTCTCAACAGCGGTGGCGCGCCGGTCAATCTGCGCAATGGCGCGGGTATCACCTACGATCTCGTCGGTCAGCTTGCGGCGGGTGAGGAAGCGGTGGCTGATGGGCGTAACGAACAGTCGGATTGGCTGCGGATCCAGTTTTCCGGCGGGATTGCGTGGGTCTTCACGCCGCTGATCAATTGGGATGGCGATTACAGCATGTTGAGTATGCTGGAAGTGTTGCTGCCCAACGATGTGTCGCCGGTCTTTGAGGCGGGCGAGCCGTTCCAGTCATTCGCGTTGGCTACGGGCGAGGCAGGTTGTCCGGCTGCTCCCTCTGGTTTGCTATTGCAGTATGCGGGCGAAGCGACTGCCAGCGTGGTGATCAACGAAACGACTATCGAGTTCAATGCTGCGACGCTGTTGGTAACCGCAACGGCGAATGATAGTTTGCAAATCAAGGTGTTGGCTGGCTCAGCGACAGTGACGGCGCGTGGTATTCCCCAGGAAGCCGAAGTCGGTGCGGGCGTGCGCGTGAATTTGGCCGGCGAGGATGGGTTGCTGCCCGTTGCGGCTCCTGCCTCGATGCCCACTTATGCATTTCCCGATATCGCTTATGCGCCGTTAGATTTGTTGTCAGGACGGATCACGTGCATGGTGGGCGTACCTGCGCGTAATGCTGATGTGGCGCTGCGCGTGGGACCAGGGGTTCAGCGTGGCGAGTTTGGCTCGATGAACGCGAACGCGAGTTATGCCGTGATTGGTTGGGCGGAAGACCCCGACGGTGCGCCCTGGTGGGAACTTGATACCGGGGATCAGTCATCGTGGGCAGCGCAGGCAGATGTGCGCGCGGTGGGTGGTTGCATGGATGTCGTACAGGTCGAAGCGCCGCCTATCGTGATTGCTGCGCCGCCTGTTCCAGCGGGTGATCCGGGGGCTGCGCCTGCGAGTGGGCCGGACCTTGCACCGACCACCAATTCGGTGTGGCAGATGGTCCCTGGTACGGATAATATGTCCGGCGATTGCTCCGGCGCACCAGCGATCAATTTCTGCGATCACCTGGCGGCGATTGGTCCAGTAGCGGGCGGTATTTCATGGCGGGGCATGGAGCCGACGCCGTATGTTCTGACCCAGGCGCAGCCCAATGTGTATGCGTATTCTGGACCCAATGCTCTGGGCACGGGAACGGTGACGATGTCTCTGACGTTCACCAGCGGAACGACCTTGAGTATGACCATGAGTCTTGTGCTGAACAATGAGCCGAATTGTCAGCATGTGTACTACTATACCGGCACGAAAAACTGGTAGGTTTCTAATCCCAAAATGATCAAAAAACGGACGCTGCAAAGCGTCCGTTTGCGTTGCAGGAGATAGTGTCTTTTAGCGCCAATGTGCTGCGCTCAATGCGCCGCCATCTAGCGTTGTCTGTTGCGTGATCCCGTCGCTGCGCACGATCCAAAGCTGAATCTGACCGCCAACTTGGACTGTGACGAGTACGGCGGAATGTTCTGCATTCCATTCTGTCGCGATGATGGTTCCGTTTATTTGCCCCGAAATGCGCGTGGGCTGCGCACCAGATACAGGCGACATCGTGTAGAGCGCAAATGCATCAGGACTAGGACCGCCCAGAAACGCGATGCGTCCGTCACGCAGTTGGGCGGCGGCTTGCATGTAGAGACCGTTGGCTTGTTGGTTTGCATACTCTGTAGGGGTCCAGGTCTCGTCCAGATTAATGCGTCCCACCACCGTATGCCCGCCGTCCCAGGTGCGACCGCTGACGATCAATGTCCGGCTGTCGAAGGTCCAGGTCGCGTCTGCATAGGGCACGGCGTTGATCCACTCGTTGACGTTGTGATGCGCGGGCATGAAAACAGTGCCCAAACCTAGCGGAGTCTCAACGGTGGCGGCCAGCACAGTTCCATCAGGCGACCATGTGATACGCACGACGCGTCGTTGTTCGTGCAATTGTGCGCCCGAGTAGGTGTTGCGGAAGACCTGCCACGAGCGATTGGTCCCTGGATCGAATACCCACACGCCGCTGTCGATCCCGTTGAATTCATTGGGATCGGCTGCATCTACCCGAAAGGCGAGGTACTGTCCATTTGGCGACCACACGACATCTCCATAGCTCAAGTTGGGATGTGTCCCGAACTGGCTAGCAGGCGATATCGTGAGCTGCGTGTGGTTGACATAGAGTTCGCCGTTTGGGTTCACCGCCGCGATTTGTTCCCCTGCCCCAATCGCAAAAACATCACCCTGTGCGATTGCTGGCCCGGTACTGATGCCATCAGGCACAGTCAGCACCGGCACGATCTGCCCGGCGAAACTGATCACCACTGAGTTTTGCTCAGGGATAGATGGACCACTGGGTCCGCTGGGGCCAACTGGCGCGATGGGCAGTGCTTCCTGACCGGAGTTTGGGGCGTTGGGATCGAAGAATGTACCATCGCCGCCAGCAGTATCGGCGTTGGCATTAGGCGGCGGTGTATTCGTTGGGCGCGCGGTGGATGTTGGTGTGAGTGTGTAGATTCCACCGGGGGTGGTGGTGGGCGGTGGTGCATTCTGTGCGGCCCAGGTCTGTGTCAGATTAGGCGTCACAGTTGGGAAGGGCGTAAACGTCGGCGATGACTGTGGCGTGGCGGTGGGGATCGCAAGTTGTGCAATCGCTGCGGTAGGCGTTTGTGTTGGTGCGGGTGTTAGCGTTGGCAGCGGAGTAGTTGTTTGTGTGAGCGTTGCGGTTGGTCGTTCGGTCTGTGTCGCTGATGGCTGGGGTGTATGGCTTGCGGTGGGACTGGACGTGTGTGTCGCAGAGGGCGTTGGCGTGACTGTTGCTGTAGCGCTAGCGGTTGTGGTTTGTGTGGGTTGTTGTGTGTGTGTCGCCGTTGGGCTTGCCGTGTGCGTGGCAGTGACTGTATGTGTTGCGGTGGACGTTGTCGTGCCCGTTGCGCTGGCTGTGATGCTGGGAGTAACACTCGCGGTTGAAGTCTGCGTCGGAGTGAGTGTGTCCGTAGGTATTGCGGTGGGGGTATCAGTCGCCAGGCGCGCAATCTCAGTCTCGTCTAATGTGGGCGAGACGACTACGGTCGGTGTGTTCGGTGCGTCAATGTTTACCGTGCAGCCCGCCAGTATCCACACCACCATCAGAAACAAAATGCGCCAGATCGTTTGATAGGTCATAATTCCATTGTATGTTGTTTCTCGATGACGTAGGGGGAGAGGCGGGCTGGCACTGAGTGATCAACTGACACACGCATGGCGCTCTCCCCTGCGGTGGGCATGACGACTACGGTTATTGTGCTTGGGGCTTTTCGCGGATGTCGATTACGTCCACGTCTGGCAGATCATCCAGCGCTTGTTTGAGTGCGGCGTAGTTAGCGCCTTGCTCTTTGATCGTGATGTAGGCTTTGTCATCTGTTTTGCAGTGCCAGGTGGCGGCGCTCACGATGTTGCCCCCTGCATCAGCGACTGTTTGCGCGACCTGAGCCAGCGCGCCGGGTCTGTTGGGCAGATACAGCGTAAAACGCGCGCCTTCTTTCCCGCCGCCAAGCAGTTCCGCTAGCGATTCAAAGATGTCTGTATCAGTGATAATGCCGACGACTTGATTGTCTTCAACCACAGGAAGGCATCCGATATCGTTGGTGAACATCAAACGGGCGGCTTCTTCCAGCGGGCAATCGGGTGTGGTTGTGTAGACCGGGCGCGTCATGATATCTTTTAACTTCAGACGCGAGAGTAACCCATGAATTTCGTAGATGCTGAGCGTTGTGGCGGGTGACGGTTGCGCGGCGAGCAGGTCTTCCTCAACCACGATCCCGACAAGTTTTCCGTTGTTGTCTACCACCGGCAGATGGTGAATATTCTGTTCGCGGAGTATCTCGGCGGCCTGTCTGTGTGTGGTTTCGGGGGAAACGGTCACTGGCTTGAGGGTCATGCGATCTTGAACGAGCATAATTGTGTCTCCCTGAAAGGTTTACTTTAGCATAGTATAATATAATGCTTTCAGCGGATCGTATTCGTTACGCACTAAGATGTCAACTGTCAGGTCTGCTATAATGGGGGTGGGAAAATGGTCCCGTTTTATCTTTGCTTCCGGCAGAATACGGTAAACTGGAGGCACGTTTGACTGTCAGGTTTGGTTAGGGAGGAAATTATGAAGAAGTTAGTGACCATTGTGTGTATCCTCGGCGCGTTGGTGATGGTTCTTGCGGGAACTGTCAATGCTCAGGGTGGCACAGAGACGCGGGTGTTGATGTGGGAGTTCACGCCCGATAATAACGGAAGGCTCGAAGTTCTCACGGCAGGTGGCGGCGACGAAACATTGATCGATTTGCCCGATGCAGCTACCGGGAACCGTATCGACTGGATCAAGCGTTGTGGGCAGGATTCCTGGTCCGCTGGTGGTCAGGGTGTGGCGATTTTCTCTGGTGCTAACACCGGTGAAGTCGCGATCTATCCTCTGGCTGCTGGTGGTGCGCCGGTTTCGCTCGGCACTGATGTACGTCGTCAGGCCTGTGCTGGCCCTGCAACATTCCAGTTCAGCCCGGATGGCAGCCGTGTGGGCTACATCAACTATGCATTTGATTTCGATGATGATCCCGCCGGGGGACTGCAGGAGTATCCCGACGGCGATTTGTTGTTCTTCGACGCTAACACCGGTGCGCAACTGGCTTCATTTGATCATGTCAACTCGTTCGCATTCCATGACGATGGTGCGTTTATGTTGCGTGTTTACCCCAACGGTGAAGGCTACGGGGCGGAAGCTGATCTCGATTTTTGGGATGGGTCTGGACGCCGTAACTTGGTCACGCTGATGCCGATCTATCCGCCTGATCTTGAAGATGTGGACTGCGGAATCAAGGACAGCTCGATTGTACGCCTGGGTGACACAGTTTATGTGTTGCTTGGTCAACGTTGTCACCAGACTAGCAAGAATATGTGGCGTTTGATCAGCGTGCCGGTGGCTGGTGGTGCGGCGACTGAGATTGTTTCGGGTGAACCGCCGTTTAATGCTGGGTTCCACCACGCAAGCTATACGGTGAATTTGATTCCCACGACAGATGGTGCGGGACTGCTGGCCACTGTGCCTAGTGGCCTTACGCAGAACACGTCACAGTTGATGTGGCTGACACCTACTGGTGATGTGACGGTCTTGTTTGAAGGTGAAGGCCGGCATGTGATGATGGACCGGTTGGGCGAAAAATTGAGTGAGGGGCGTTTGTTCCTGACATCGCCGGATGGTAGCGCGTTGGCTTTCAGCACGACGACCGCCAATGATCAAAGTCTGTGGATGTTGGATCTTTCGACGCCTGGTGGCGTGCCGGTAGTGTTGCAGGAACAGGGCACAAACGAGCGTGTGTTCCAGCACGTCTGGTCCGCCAATAATCGCTTGTTTTATATCGCTGGCAGCGTGCAGTCGAATTCGTTGTATATCGCATCGCCTGGCGGATCGCCGCAACGCCTGGAGCGTGGACGCTTCTTCCGGTTGGCAGTGAGCTACGATGGCAACAAACTCGCGGTGGCCGAATGGTATGAAAACCCGGAGAGTTTGGGCGACGATTTGTTCAAGCTGAGGGTATTCGATACTAGTGGCAACGCTTTTGATTTGAAGGTGGGCGATAACACACATAATCAGATGATCCCGCTGGCAATTCAGTAGGATCAAACTGTCTTCAACGCATTACTCAGCAGCGGATCACCACGATTCGCTGCTGATCTTTTGGGTTGACAGACACTTCATGTTGATGCTATTGTTGCGTCAGAGGAAAACATCACAGCCGAGGAACTTTAGCCCCGGATGGCGAAGTATCACCCTGATCACACTGTGATCGAGTGTGGTGGCGAAGCAGGTGAGAGTCCTGCGCTGGCCCGCAACGGTAAACGAGTGCATAACTCGTAAGCCCGGTCGACCGCTTTGGCTGATGAAGTTTCGACCTTCGAGGAGAGGGGTTGGAGCTTGCGCGGATGCTGCTGCATCTGTTGCTTGCCATATATAAGGCTACCTCCCCCGGTCTCAGGCCGGGTTTTGATTCCCCTCTACTCTGCCATGTTGTCAACAATAGAGTAACGAGTAAAGCTGATGAGTAGTGTTGCCGTGCCGCGTGAAAATGCGCCGTTCCTGTTGGCGGGTTGGGGCATTCTGCCACGTATTATGTTGGTGTGTAGCGTGTTGTTGGTGTTGCTGTTTGTGGCGATGGTGATCGCTGCTTCCACTGGTCCCACGACGATCCCGATACGCGATGTGGCAGACGCGCTGCTGCAATATGCAGGACTGGAGCGCGGAATTGATGAACACAGCACCACCTATCGCATTGTAACGCTGGTACGGCTGCCGGGTTTGATGGTCGCGGCGTTAGTAGGTGCGGCACTGGCCGCAGCGGGGGCCGCGATGCAGGGTTTGTTCCGTAACCCGCTTGCTGATCCTGGCATTATTGGTGTGAGCGCGGGCGCGTCATTAGGGGTAGTACTGGCGATCACGCAGGTGTTTGTGATGCGCGATCTCTGGCTGCTGAGCGGCGACTCAGCGCAAACGCTGCTTTGGCAGATTCCGATAGCGGCATTTATCGGGGCGCTGCTCGCATCGTTGATGGTCTATCTGATGGCGTTGCAGCGGGGCCGGATCAACCTGGCGGCACTGCTGTTGTCAGGGGTGGCGCTCAATGCGGTGTTGGGGGCATTGACATCACTACTTTTGCTGCGTTCAGCCGACTTTGACGCGATGCGGGCGGTGTTGTCCTGGCTGGTAGGCAGTCTGGAGGGGCGCGGGTGGGACTATTTCCACGTCGCGAAATGGCCGATTATGACCAGTACGGCGCTGTTGCTGTTGTTCAGCCGCGATCTCAATTTATTAGCGATGGGTGAGGAAAATGCGCAGGCGCTTGGAGTCAATGTGCCACGCGTGCGCCTGATTTTGTTGACGCTCAGCAGTTTGCTCACTGCGTCCGCTGTGAGTATCGCCGGGGCAATTGGTTTCGTAGGGCTGATTGTGCCGCACATGCTGCGGCTGATCATTGGCCCGGATCATCGTGTGCTACTGCCTGCCAGTCTGATCGGTGGCGCGGCGTTTCTGGTCTTTGCAGACGCATTCTCCCGATCCGTAATTGCACCGGATCAACTGCCAGTGGGCACGGTGACGGCGCTGCTCGGTGGCCCATTTTTCCTGTTCTTGCTGTGGCGAAACCGGCGCCATCTGGCGATTTTTTAGGAAGTGACGATGTTGAAGCTAAGATTTGGATTTGTATGGTTGATTATTGGACTGATTTTGTTGGCTGGGACGGTGTTCTCTACTCAGGCACAGGACGGAGACACGATCCAGGTCGGCGTGGTTGTGCAGGGGGCGGACGGACTACCTCAGACATTTTGCGTCACCTTGCCTACTGCTGAGGCATACGGAGTAGATGCGCTTATTGCTACAGGGTTGGATGTCATCGCTGAAAGTAGCACGATGGGCACAACTGTCTGTCGTATCGAAGCTGACGGTTGTACGCCGCCCGGCGAGAACTGCTTTTGTCAGTGCATGGGCGGCGACGCATGTGTATATTGGTCGTATTTTCACCTGACGGCGGATCAGTTCTGGCAGTACAGCGCGGTGGGCGCACATATGCACGCGGTCACTCAGGGGAGCGTTGAGGGCTGGTGGTGGCGTGATAGATCGCAAACTGATGCTGTGTTCCCCGTGATCACATTTGATGAGATTTGCGGCGCAGAGACTCTATTTCCACGCACGGTGGTAGATGGGCTGGACCGCGAAGTCGTGATCGAGACTCCCCCGCGGCGGATTGCGTCGGTAACACTCGCCTCGGACGAGATTTTGCTCGAACTCGTGGGGCCGGAGCGACTCTATGGGGTGACGTTTCTCGCTAACGATCCGACGATCAGCAATATCGCGGATCAACTTAGTGGTGTTGCACGCACCGATTTGATCGGCAACCCGGAACTGCTGATCAGCTTGGACGCCGATCTGGTGGTGTTGACGACATTCAGCAATCCGGCAGCGCTGGATCAATTGCTGGACGCCGATGTGCCGTTGTTGGTGCTGGATGGGTTCAATACGCTGGACGATATCCGCAGCAACATTCGTTTGTTGGGGCAAGCGACTGGTGAAGAAGCGCGCGCGGAGGCCATGATCACGCAGCTTGACACAGTTCTGGAAACTGTACAGTTGATAGTTGCGGACTATGATGCGCCGCGTGTGCTGTATTATGAGCCGGGGGGAATTACTTATGGCCCTGGCAGCACAGTAGACGCGATCATCACAATGGCGGGCGGGCATAACGTGGTGGCTGAGGCTGATTTGGGCGCTTATCCGTTGGTGAATGCTGAATTTGTGCTTGTGACTGATCCCGATGTGGTCCTGCTGGGCGGCTGGTTTGCGGGCGAAGATAATCCGTTGGACTGGTTTATGGGCGATCCCGTGTTTGGGTCTTTGCGCGCGGTGCAAGAGGGGCGTGTGTACCCGATTAACGACGCGCATCTTACGACGGTGAGCCAGTACATCGTGGTTGGTGTCGAGGAAGTGGCGCACCTGTTGTATCCTGAGGCGTTTGGTGAGGACTGAAGCATTGAACACGGCGGTTCCTGATATCTCTTTGCTGCAAGCCGAGAATGTGACTTATCGGCTGAACGGGCACTCGTTATTGCGCGATGTGTTGTTGGCGGTCGCGGCGGGTGAACTTGTAGGGCTGATCGGGCCTAACGGCGCGGGAAAATCTACGTTGATCAAAACGATCAGTGGCTTGTGGTCTGGCGGCACGGGATCAGTTACGTTGCTGGGTAAGTCGCTGGCGCGTTACTCGGCGCGCCAAGTGGCACAGGTGATCGCGCACGTGCCGCAGATTACCGCGCTGGAATTTCCGTTTACGGTGCGTCAAGTGGTCTTGATGGGGCGCAACCCCCACCTCAGTCGCTTTGCCCTTGAGACTGAGCAGGATCGCCGCATCGCGGAACGTGCCATGCGCCGCACACAGACGCTTGAATTCGCGGAGCGTCTGATCGGGACGCTGAGTGGCGGCGAACGCCAGCGTGTGTTGATCGCGCGGGCGATCACGCAGGAGCCACGTTTATTGTTGTTGGACGAACCCACTGCCAACCTTGATATTCAACACCAGATTGGTATTCTTGATCTGGTGCGCACATTGGTTCGTGAGGACGGGCTTGGAGCGGTCGCGGCGGTGCATGATCTGGAGTTGGCTGCGCGGTTCTGCGACCGCCTAGTTTTACTGCATCAGGGCGTGGTTCGTGCGGCTGGATCGCCTGCGGATGTGCTCACCCCGGCTCATATGCGCGCCGCGTATGATGTCGCCATACGCCCTTACCCCGATCCGGTGACTGGCTACCTGCGGTTAGCGATTCTAGACGATGACTCCTGAGTTGTTCTCTGCCATTTGAATCCCCTGCCCCAACGCCCTATACTATGGCGCAACACATCGTGCTGGTTGGATTGGCGCGGTGTGTCCTTTCCGCTGCGATCATCTGAGATGGTGCAAACATATGACAACCTCATATCCTCGCCGTAAACGATATCCTCTGGTTGCGATCAGTGCGTTGCTTTGGGTCGTGCTGGTAATGGCGTTGTACTACTGGGTTCACAAACCGATCACGCCTGATCTGGCGCGCGCGGTGGGCGGCGCGCTGCTTGATACGAGCGTGGCGCTGGTGATCGTCAGCGTGGCGGGCGGGCTGGGACGATGGGCGTTGCAGCGTATCCTAGATATCGACTTCTGGACACCACCCGAACGTCTCGCAGCAGCGGGATTGGTGGGCTTGGCTCTGTTATCACTGGCGATCATGATCGTTGGGGCTGTGGCGCTGCGATGGTGGGGTGTCGGGCTGCTGTTGATCGCACTGGTAGCCATCACATTTCGGGATTTCCTGGCGTGGTGGGGTGAATTGTTCTCCTGGCTGCGCGGTGGTTTGCCTGCTGATCGATGGTCCCGTTTTCTGGCATGGTTCGTCCTGTTGATGCTGGTACTCACATGGTTGTTGGCGCTCATGCCACCGTCTAAATGGGACGTGCTGACCTATCATCTCGCTGGCCCTGAGCAATACGTCGAGCGCGGGCGTTTCTATGCGGTTGAAAACAATCATTTTCTGGGATTTCCGCAGCTTGTCGATACGTTATTTGCGGGACAAATTGCGCTGACAGGACGACTCACCGGCGCGGCGTTGATCCATTGGGGGATCGGGGTGCTTCTGCTGCTCGCGGCGGGCGGCTATGCAGCGCGACGCAGCGGCGAGGTTGCCGGGTGGCTGACGGTGAGTATGTTGTTGGCGGCCAAATCCGTGTGGTTGGAGATGACGTTCGCGTATGTGGACCTGATGCCAATGGGGTTGGCTGTGGTGGCGCTGAGCCTGATAGATCAGTGGCTCGGTTATGGCGATGCAGTGCATGAGAACCCTGACCATGATGTCCCTAGTGGACGTGATTGGCGCATTGTGGTGCTGGTGGGTGCGTTGGTTGGTTTCGGTCTGGGTGTGAAATACAGCGTGCTGTGGATGGGTGCGGCGTTCGGGCTGTTGGTGCTATGGTTGACGCGGCGGGATGGTTGGCTGCGCGCGTTGGGCTATGCGGCGGTGTTAGGTGTGGTCGCGGGGATCGTGTTTTTGCCCTGGCTGATTCGCAATGCACTCTGGTATGACAATCCAGTGTATCCGCTGGTTTTTGAATCTGCCGAGATGGATACGATCCGGCAGGATTGGTACAACCAGCCTGAGTCGGGGCTGATTTACTCGTCTGATGCGTGGCAGTTGCCCGTGTTTCCGCTGGTAATCACTATTTTAGGCGTGGAGGCGGCGGGGGCATATGGCACCGATATCGGTCCGTTTTTCTTGATGTTGATTCCCCTGCTCTTGCTGTCTTGGAAGCAGTTCAATGTTGCGGAACGCGCCACTGTGGTACGGACGCTGTTGATCGCGGGCTGTGTGGCGGTGGCCTGGATACTCAGCGCAGCATTTGGTTCCTATATCAGCAGACAAACGCGGTTGGTGTTCTATCTCTTTGCGCCGCTAGCGATTGCAGTGGGGATCGGTTTTCATGCACTGCGTAAGCTGCCGAAAAAACCGTTCGATCTGCAATTTGTGCTGCGTGCGCTGGTGGCGTTGATCCTGGTGTTCACGCTGATTGACGCGGTGCGCTTTGTTAATAACAGTGGGCTAAACCATTATTTCAGTGGCAAGCAGGATTACGACACACGCTATCTTGAGCATACACTCAGTTGGCACTATGTCACGATGCAGGAGATCAACACGCTGCCGGAAGGTACGACAGTGCGCTTTCTGTGGGAGCCACGCTATTTGTATTGCGACAATGAACGGCTAAATTGCCACCCCGATTCGTTGATGGATGCCTGGTATTATGCGCGGCGCACGGTGGATGATGGCAGTCCAGATGCGATTGCACAGCACTGGCAGGGTGACGGAGCCGACTACCTGCTGGTGTATGAGGCGGGGCGGGATCACGAGCAGGAAAATGCGGCTTTGTACACCGACGCGGATTGGGACGTCTGGTTTGCATTTGTGGATCAGCAGTTGGTCGAAGAATGGCGCAACGGTGCAGCAGACAATGTGCAGTACGTACTCTATCGCTGGCGTGAGTGAGCGATGGATGCATAGGCTCGTGACCGCAAATCACGCTGGACAGCGGCGTATAAGCTATTGTGTCTCGCACCTCAATTCTGGTATGCTCTGGCAAGTTTCTGCCTGCCTATTGCACTATTTATGGGAGATTTAAATGACAACACCAGTAGCTCCGCGCACCGGCGCAGAGGACATTACCTGGGATTTGAGCGATC
The DNA here is from genome assembly GCA_965554365.1 of uncultured Anaerolineae bacterium. Lineage (GTDB taxonomy): Bacteria > Chloroflexota > Anaerolineae > Aggregatilineales > Aggregatilineaceae > CAYRNY01. The sequence continues at coordinate 6,231 of CBEVZO010000008.1, read as the reverse complement.
TCTATGCCGGGATCGCTGATGCCAAGATTGAACAAGATATTACCCAGATCGATCAGCGCGTGACCTCGTTCGCAGAAGCGCATCGTGGCAAGGTGGCTGATTTCGATGTTGAGGAAATGTACGAGGCGGTGGCTGAGTACGAAGCGATTGTGGAAGGTGCTTCGCGGATCGGCGCTTTTGTGGGGTTGATGTGGTCCACCGATACAGGCAATTCCGAATACGGCGCGATGCTACAGCGGGTGAACGAGTGGGAAGCTCAGTTGCAAAAGCAGCTTGTGTTCTTTGATCTGGAATGGGTTAATGCGCCAGACGCGTTCGCGGAATTGATGACCTCGCACCCGGTGCTGGCGAAGTACCACCACTATCTGGAAACTTCGCGACGCTATCAGCCGCATCGCCTCAGTGAGCCGGAAGAACAAATTCTCGCGGAAAAGTCTGTCACCGGGCGCAGCGCCTGGGTGCGCTTGTTTACTGAGTTCATGGGAGCCACGCGCTACCCGTTTGATGGCGAGGAATTGACGCAGTCCGCCGTGCTATCCAAGCTGTACGATCCGGACCGTGAGGTGCGCCAGCGTGCGCAGCAGGTGATCACAGATGTGCTGCAGGAAAAGCTGTCGGTGCTGACGTTTGTTTTTAACACGTTGGCGGCTGACAAAGCCACTGATGACCGACTGCGCAATTATCCCGCTTGGGTTTCAGCGCGCAACCTGTCGAACGAGGTAAGTGACACAGTGGTGGACGCGTTGATTGAGGCTGTCACCTCGCGTTACGACATCGTGGCGCGCTATTACACACTCAAGCGCAAGATGCTGGGCGTGGATCAACTGTACGATTATGATCGTTATGCGCCACTACCTGCCGCAGAGGGCACATATTCCTGGGAAAAAGCGCGTACAACGGTGTTGCAAGCGTATGATAAGTTCCACCCGCAGATGGCCGAGATCGCGGGCAAGTTTTTCGAGCATTCCTGGATCGACGCAGCGCCCCGCCCCGGCAAGCGTGGGGGTGCGTTCAGCGCGAGTACAGTGCCCTCGGTACATCCGTATGTGTTCATGAACTTCACCGGCACGGCGCGTGATGTCATGACCCTGGCGCACGAGTTGGGGCATGGTGTACATCAGTATCTCGCGCGCGAACAGGGGATGCTGCAAGCGCATACCCCGCTGACGACGGCTGAGATGGCTTCGACATTTGGCGAGATGTTGGTGTTCTCAGACTTCATGGAGCAGGAAGAAGACCCCAGAGTGCAGCTAGCATTGTTGGGTCACAAGATCGAGGACACCTTCGCGACAGTGTTCCGCCAGATTTCAATGAACCGTTTCGAGCATGGGATGCACACGGCGCGCCGCGAGGAAGGGGAACTTTCCAGCGAGCGCCTCAGTGAAATCTGGATGGAAACGCAGCGCGCAATGTTCGTTGACAGCGTCGAGATGACGGAGAATTACGGAATCTGGTGGTCGTATGTGCCGCACTTCTTGCACACGCCGGGGTATGTGTACGCGTATTCGTTCGGCGAACTGCTGGTGATGGCGTTGTTTGCGCGCTATCGACAGGAAGGCGATGCTTTTGCACCGCGCTATCTGGATGTGCTGCGCGCTGGTGGTTCCGACTGGCCGGAGAAGATTCTCGCGCCGTTGGGTGTGGACCTGACAGATCCGACCTTCTGGCAAGAGGGTTTGGGTGAAATTGAGGCGCTGATTGTGCAAGCAGAAGCGCTGGCTCAAGATAACTAATCGTTTGCAGTTAAGTGACTGAATTCGCAAGCCCTGGCCGCATACGCCGGGGTTTGTTGTTTCATATGCGCTGATATTGTGTTGATGTCCTGTTCTGTTGGCGAAGATCAGGTACAATGGGCTTACACAAGCGCGCAGATAATTGGGAAGTGAGGCGGCGTGACGGATCAGCAACCCACAAGTCGTGTGTACAGTGAAGCGATTGAAGATTTTCTGAAAGCGGTGTATCTGCTACAGCAAGAACGCGAACGCGTGCAAACGTCGATCCTGGCGGAGGCATTGGGGATTACTGCGCCTTCTACCACCGAGATGGCGAAAAAGTTGGCGCGTGCGAATCTGGTGGAACATGAACCCTATCGTGGGATGCGTCTCACGACAGCGGGTAAGCGTGTTGCGCTGGAGATTATCCGCAATCACCGGCTGCTGGAATTGTTTTTGGTGCAGGCGCTAGGTTATACATGGGACGAGGTTCACGAGGAAGCTGAACGTCTGGAACACGCTATTTCTGAGCGTCTGGCACAGCGCATCGCGGAATATCTCGGCCACCCCAGTTTTGATCCGCATGGTGATCCGATTCCCAGCCCCGACGGTGATGTGCATCAGCGCGATCTGACACCGCTATCCGAGTGGCCGCTAAATCAGATTGGCAAGATCGCACGGCTACGCGATCAAGCGCCGGATATGCTGCGTTACCTGGCAGGCAAAGGGTTGATTATTGGTGCGCTGGTCGAGGTGCTACGCTCCGATCCGTTTGAAGGCCCCCTTACCTTGTATGTGGCAGGGGAGGAACAGGTGATTGGTGTGAATGTGGCGCAATTTGTGTTGGTGACGCCTGTAGAGAGTTAGACAGGAAAACACTTCGCGTAGTCGTTCTCGCTAAACACTCATAGCAATCTCCCCATCACTTTGTAAAACTCACCACAACTACTTTCCACAAGCACTTGCATTCTAAGAACGCAAGTGTATGATGGGATGATAGTTGTTTTTTGTTCAATAGACCTTTTTTAGTTGGAAGGAACCTACCTTATGCAAGACCTCACTGATGCATTCGTCGAACTGATTCGACGAGCAGCCACCCAACTGCCAGCTGACATGGAACATGCGCTTCGCAAAGCCAAAGACGAGGAAGAATCCGGCTCAGCGGCAGAAGGGGCGCTTGACACCATCCTCAAAAACGTGGAAATGTCGCGCCAAAACTCCACCCCGATCTGCCAGGACACAGGAACACCCATTTTTGAGATTCACTATCCGATAGGTGTCTCTACGCGTAAACTCGCCGAGCAAATTCGCCAGGCGTGCGCCGTTGCGACGGAGAGCGCCTATCTGCGCCCCAACGCAGTTGACAGTTTGACAGGCAAAAACAGCGGTGACAACACTGGCACTGACTTCCCCACCATGCACTTTCACGAGTGGGAAGAAGATGGGATCAAGGTGGACCTGCTGCTCAAGGGCGGTGGTTGCGAGAACGTCAGTACGCAGTACAAACTCCCCAATACCGAACTCGGCGCGGGACGTGATATGGAAGGTGTGCGGCGTGTCGTACTCGATGCCGTGCAGAAAGCCCAGGGACTTGGCTGCGCTCCCGGCGTGCTGGGGATTGCAGTCGGCGGTGATCGCGGCGCATCGTATGTCAAAAGCAAGCAACAGTTGCTCCGCTCACTAGATGACACGAATCCCGAACCTGAATTAGCAGAACTTGAAGATCGCATTCTTGAAGAAGGGAACGAGTTAGGCATCGGACCAATGGGCTTTGGTGGCAAAACGACGCTGCTCGGCGCAAAGATCGCTACATTGCACCGCCTGCCCGCATCATACTTTGTGTCGGTCGCCTATATGTGCTGGGCCAATCGCCGCGCGAGTATGCGCGTAGTCGGGGAGGAAATTAGCTATGCGTAAACTCAATGTGCCGATCAGTGAAGACACAATCCGTGAGTTAAAAGTCGGGGAACCGGTCAGCCTCAGTGGTGTGATTTCCACTGGGCGTGATGCTGCACATGAGTACATGATTGACAACTTCGTGAAGACGAACGGTCAGCCGCCCGAATCCGAGCGTGTACTGTACGCCGAATTGCAGAGGATTCTGAATGATGGCGTGATCTATCACTGCGGGCCGGTAGTCCAGCAGACAAACGGCATATGGACATTCGTCGCGGCGGGGCCAACCACCAGCATACGTGAAGAACCCTATCAGGCGGATGTGATCGAACACTTCAAGCTGCGAGCGGTGATTGGCAAAGGTGGTATGGGCGCTAAAACACTGGCGGCCTGCCAACAAATCGGCGCAGTATATCTGCACGCCATTGGTGGCGCAGCTACATTGATCGCGCAGAGCGTGAAAGAAGTCCTGACTGTACACAAGATGGACTTTGGTGTGCCAGAAGCATTCTGGGTGATCCGCGTGGAGGATTTCCCGGCGGTGGTCACGATGGATAGTCACGGCAACAGTCTACATCAGCAAATTCAAGAACAATCAGCGGAAAAACTTTCAAGACTGATTTACGGTTAAGTTATCGCGCAGGATGCAGGAGTCGTTCTGGCTCTTGCATCCTGTCAATCAGATCACAAATGCCTCCACTCCAAAGTGTTTGCGGCTCACAATGCATTTCAATCTTGTGCGCAAAATATCTTATGAGAATAATTCTTCTCAAAAGGTATTTACATGTCATGTAAACGTATGCGACCCGTTGTGGACGCTCCGCCTGCTATCGGCTATCATCATGCGCGCGTAGATATAACTGAAACTATGGAGTTGACTGGTGCTGAATTCACAACGCGTATCGGTGATCATTCCGGTGATGAACGAAGAAGCGATCATCGACACAATTCTGTCGCAAATCGAAGCTCAAGAACTGGTGGATGAGATCATCGTCGTCGATGATGGGTCCAGCGACCGCACACCAGAGATTGTAAAAACACATGAACGCGTGACACTGGTGCAACATCCCTACAACATCGGGAATGGGGCGGCGGTCAAGTCCGGTATCCGCGCCGCCACTGGCGATATCGTGCTCATGCTGGACGGTGATGGTCAGCATCCGCCGTCAGAAATCCCCAACCTGCTCCAGTACATGGATCGCTATGACATGGTAGTTGGCGCACGCAGCACGGGTACAGTGTCACAATGGCAACGCAACATCGCCAACGCGATCTTCAACTCCTACGCAGCGTATATCGTGGGCTATCCCGTACTCGATCTGACCTCTGGTTTTCGGGCTGTACGTGCCAATATTGCACGTAGTTTTCTATATCTGCTGCCCAACGGCTATTCCTACCCCACCACACTCACGATTGCGCTGTTCCGCGCCGGATACGCAGTGAAGTACCAACCATTCGCCTCACCCGCACGTGTTGGACATAGCAAAATCCGGCCCGTTAAAGATGGCTTCCGATTCTTATTGACACTCACACGGCTGGCAACGCTGTTTGTGCCGCTGAAAATCTTCATTCCAGTGAGTCTATTCTTGATGCTGAGCGGCAGCGCCTACACACTGCTGCGGCTGGCACAAGTTTCACGCTTCAGCGGCTTTGGTGGGTTGATCATCACCATTGGCGTGTTCATCTTCCTGCTGGGATTGATCGCTGAACAGATTGCCCTGCTCCGCTACATCAACAGCGACCGGTGACCATGCGCATCCTGGTCGACATTACCCATCCCATGCACGTTCACTTCTACCGCCACGCGATCCTCCGCTGGCAGACGCAGGGCCATGAGGTACGCATTACCAGCCGTGACAAAGATGTGACGGTTGACCTGTTAGATGAATATGGGTTTGACCATACACTAATCGGGTCAGCGCGGCGCGGCGTCATTGGCTTGGGGCGCGAGTTGATCGAACGCGCTTGGGGTATCAACCGTGTAGTGCGCGAATTCAAGCCGCATGTGGCGACTGCCGAAGCAGGGACATTTGTGGTCTATGGGTGCTTGCCCCAACGTGTGCCGGTAGTAGTGTTTTCTGATACCGAACACGCCACAATTTCTAATCTGATCACATATCCATTGGCGAAAGTCGTGATCACGCCGCGCGCCTATCAAAAATCAGTGGGAACCAAACACATTCGCTACAATGGGTACGAGGAACTCGCCTACACGCACCCCAGCGTTTTCACGCCTGATCCGGCAGTATTAGCACCAGAAGCCCTCACACCGGGTGAGCCGTTCATCATCGTGCGCCTGGTAAACTGGGAAGCCAGCCACGATGTCGGCGATTACGGGGTGCAGAGTGTACGTGCTGTGATCGAGTCACTGAAACCTTACGGACGGATTATTCTCAGTTCTGAAAAGCCTTTGCCAGAAGATTTACAGGGCTTTGCCCTACGCGGGCCACGCAAGAACATGCTGCATCTGCTTGCATTTGCGCGCTTGTTTTTTGGCGAAAGCGCTACCATGTGTAGCGAGTGCGCGATGCTGGGCACTCCGGCGATATTCCTCTCCACATCACGGCGAGGTTATATTGACGAGCAACAGGATCGCTATGCTATGGTGTACTCGTTCAATGAT